>QMRV01000015.1 GCA_003649445.1 Thermoprotei archaeon
AAATGATAAGAGTCTGTGAAAAAGCAGGAGTAGTGCTGATGGTAGGCTTCATGAAAAGATTCAATCCAGGTTTTCAGAAAATAAAGAAGCTGCTAGATGAAGGGACTCTAGGAAAACCCCCTTTATGGAAGTACACTGGTCGCTCTTCGGTATAAAGGGTACAGAAGCATTTAGATATAAAGCATATACAGGAGAAGGCATTTTCCAGGACCACGGTAGCCACTACATAGATTTATTCAGGTGGTGGACAGGAGATGAAGTTTCAGAAGTTACAGCAGAATGCAATCTAATAGTACCTGGCAGACAAATAGAAGACCATGTCGTAGTCCTGCTACGCTTTAAAAGAAGCTCAGTAGCTGTAATAGAGACGAGCAGAGTAGGTCCTTCTCACGAACAATACGGCTTATGGGAGCGCGGACAAATATACTGCACTAAAGGAGCAATACTATTCGATGTGCCTGACTGGACATCATATGAGTTACCACTAATAAAAGTCTTCAAAAGAGGTACGTGGGAAACACTGACTATGTACAAAGAAGGAAGGTATCCTCCAAAGCACTATATGTTTAAGAGAGAAATAAACCACTTCATAGAGTGCATTAAATGCGGCAAAAAGCCTTTAGTAGTAGGATATGACGGTAGAGCTGCAATAGAAGTAATTAACGCCGCCTATTTATCTCAGATTGAGGGCAGAAAAAACAAACTGCCTTTAAAAGGATTCAAAATAAGAGAAGATATTTTCAAGCATTTTCCAGTTTTCAGAGACTAGTATACTGCAGTATCTTCTTCTCCCATAACTTCAGTTTCACTACCACGGTATTTTGATCGTAGACGATAAAGTATTTCATCTATTTCTCTTATAGCGTTTTCAACTTGTCTCTTAGCCTCCATTATTTTAAAGTGTCTGAGTAGGTCTGCGAAAAGAGAGTCAAAAGCTACGTCAGTTATAAACCATAAATTAGAGTCATCGAGCTCAGGTATAATCGAACTATACTTTTCTGCTTGCTTTAAATAATATTTAGCGTAATCTATTTCTCTTAAAGCTTTCTTGTAATCATCATACTCCATAATATCTATTATAGCGCTAAAGAGTCCTCCGAGAAACATATCTACTAAAGACTTTGTTTCAGCCTGACCTAAGTAGTATAAGGCTCTCTCAAAGTGTCTTCTAGCAGAAATAAGTAGTCTTTCTACTTCTAAAGCCTCTCTAGCCATTTCCGAGGTAAAAGTAGAGGGCTAGTAAATAAGCTTATTTAGCTCCACGAGATAATGTTCATAGGTGATGAAGCCCCTCGCTTTGGATAGATGACGTCTACGCGGAGTTGGACTGGCCTTAAACATATATTTCTTAACGCCTCCTTATGTGCGTGAACCTAGTAGACTACTTCTGGATAATCATTACTATGTTAGGCGACGAAAAATTCTACGTTGCCTTAATACCTTTCATATACCTAGCTATCTCGATGGATTTAGGAATAGAGCTAGCCTTAGTCTTCTTAGCAGGCATGTGGCTCAACGGCTTCCTCAAATACTCTCTTAAGCTTCCTCGACCTCCCAAAGAATACTGGAAAATATCTGCTAAAGGATACGGTTTCCCCAGCGGACATGTGCAGGCGACAACAATTTTCTGGGGCTTCTTTACACTTAAAAAGAAAAGACTTGGACTAGCCTTATTCTCGACAATACTCATTACTCTAGTAGGTTACTCTAGAGTATACTTAGGCGTACACTACTTACACGACGTGCTCGGCGGAGCATTTTTCGGCTTACTCACCCTACTTTCCTACATGTTCCTTAAACAGAGAATAAGATTATCATGGAATCAAAAAATCTACACAGGAATACTTGCGTCGTCAGCTATGTATACTCTGTCTTTCCTCACAGAAAATATCTACGATCCAACACCTCCTACTCTACTCGGAATGAGCATAGGATACTTGCTGACCACTAGAGAAGCTATTAAACTACCCGGCAAAACTACTAAAAGAATTCTATGGGGTCTATGCGGAATTCTAGTATCTTTCGGAATTTATCTACTGTCGCACTGGGTACCCGACGTTATTTCATTCATATTATGCTACGTTCTGCTAGGCCTCGCAATATCTTATATAATTCCTAAAATACTATCAAAAATAAGTAAAGTTACTTAAGCTTCTCTATTAAATTCTTTAAAAATAATTTAAATTTCTTAGATTCATGTAAAATAGCTTCGGCATTCTTTTTTGTGTGGTCATCGAAAGAATTTATTGTATTTTGAAGATGATTAACCAAAGCTTCTAGGTGATTATCTGCTATTAATGAGACAAAATTTTTGAATAGGTCTGTTAACGAAGAGGATGCAGCATAAAACTTCTTTTTCCCCACTCTCTTAACTATCTTAACTAAGCCAAGAGACTCTAGTCTAGAGAGATTCATGCTAACAATACCTAAACTGTAGTTTGTTAACTTAGATATCTCTTTTTGCGATAAACTTCCTCCAGTAAGTAAGAGAACTCCCCATATTCTTCCTGCTGCTTCATTTAAGCCTAGAAGAGAGGCTAACCTAGTTAACCTGTTTAAAAGTTCTTTTTCGACTTCAGTGAGCACTGCTTTCATTTTCATAAAAACACCTTTCTTACAATATAAAAATCTCGCGGCACTATCTCTCGAAGAGTGGATGTACTTTTACTTTGAGTTCTCTAGGTACTCCTTCAGGTACATAGATTATCCAGAAGTAGTTTATTCCAGTAAAAGGCAGAGCTACGTTAGGATGATATCCCTTTTCTATTACAACTGCGTCGTAGTCCTCGACTTTAAATGCTTTAAAAACGCCGTTTTCTTCAATAAACTGTACTCCATAGTACTTGCCTATGCCGTAGTACACGTAGACTTCAGGCTTTTCGTCGTGTTTATGTGGAGGAAAGCTAGTCCAGTTACCTGGATATCCTTCAGTAAATCCTGCTAGAAAGTGGTCTGAAGGGTCTTCAGGACTCACTGCAGTATAAACGTATCTTAAGTAGCCCTTTTCTCCTACAAGTTTTCTCTCCATGGAGCTTATGTGCTTAAAGTAAAACCTGTGCTTGTTTACTGCTTTAGCTTCGGCTACAACTACTACAGCTTTTTCTGCAGAAACTTCGGCTTCAGTGTTTACAGGTACATAGGCTAGACTTCTATCAGTTAAAACATACTTTGAGTTCTCTACTTTAAGCTCGATTTCTCCGTCGAGTACAGCTACAGCTTTCTCGAAACTATTGTTGGCTAATTTAAGAACACCATTCGATAGCAGTACTTCCCATACTTTAAATTTCCCTATATCGTATATTGTTTGAGAAACATTAGGCTTTCTTTCAAATTTAACTAACATATTTTCTCACAATATTTTCTTCTTATCAAACTCTATTAAACTATCTCTCGGAAGTAATATATTTGTGAAATAAAGACTAATAATTGTGCTTGTAGCCTTGGCTAAGATAAAAGGAATAGAAGTAATAGCGAAGTTTCCCTGGAAAATAGGTGTAGTTTCATTTATGCTTTACCCAGAGCTCATAAAGAAAAGTGAAGGTATAGCAGAAACAATTATTAAAATAGCTCAAGACCCCTACATGGACTTAATTGAAGTATCTAAGATATCTGACAAAGATTGGGCTTTGATTAAAGAGAAGGTTACTGAAGTAGAGTTTGCTAGAGGACTACAGCTAATGATTCTAGGAGGCCTTGACATAAGTTCTCTAGATGAGGAAACGAGGCGAAAAGCCGTAGATTCTTTGAAAAAGGAAATTGAACATGACGTAAAATACGGCATAAAAGCCTTCGGTATATGTACTGGAAAAGATCCCGGCGAAGCTAAAAGAAAGGAAGCAATCGAGAAGCTAGTAGACAGCTTAATAGAGCTTACTTCAACAGCCAAAAACTATGGAGCAGTAATTTTGCTAGAGACTTTTGACAGAAAATGGGATAAAAAACTGCTATTGGGTCCCATTGGCGAAGCAGCACAAGTAGTAGAGAGAGTAAGAGAAGTAAATAGCAACATAGCGCTTCTCTGGGATCTGAGCCATGCACCAATGCTCGAAGAAAAACCAGAAGACCTTAAGCCCTATGCCGATTTACTAGGACACATCCATATAGGATGCACTAAAAAGGTAGAAGACAGGCTATACGACTGGCATCCTGTCTTCTATAGGCCAGGAGCACTCAACACAGTAGACGACGTAGCAGAGCTCCTTGAAGTACTTCTTGACATCAAGTATAGAGGAGCAGTAAGCTTCGAAGTAAAACCTGAAGAAAACCAGCTACCAGAAGAAGTATTTTACACAGCAAAACAAGTACTCACTGAAGCATTTATAAGAACTTTAGAAAGAATATAAAAAATATAGTACCTTGAATATATCTAATATAATATTTTTGTCCAAAATAAGTAAAAATATTGTATTTTGTAGGCATTAATTAAATAGCTCCATGATACTTAATCGCACTAGCTAACGCTTTACAGCCAGAAATTTCTCAATATCCTTATTTAACCAATGGCCTTATCAACTCTTTCTCGCAGACGGCTTCTACTATAATCCTAGTCGTTAACTAACTTAACTTTATATCAGAGTCTATTCTAGCTGTATAATAAGCTTTAAGTTAGTAGCATTAAATAAACTAACATGATAGAAGGAACAGGTTTCGGCTATATAATTGTAAATGGTGTAAGGTATGATCACGATATAGTGGTACACGTTGACGGATCAGTAACTAAACGGAAAAAAGAGTTAAGTAAACCCTACAAAAAAGGAGTCCATACACCGCTAGCTCCACCCGAAATAGAAGAAATTTTAGACGAAAACCCTGAGATAGCAATAATTGGCAGCGGGCAATATGGAGCTCTTCCTATTCTTGACGAAACAATTAAGTTACTTGAAGAAAAGAATGTAAAGTATATTATTGAAAAGACGCCGAAAGCAATAGAAGAATACAATAAGTTGAGTAAAGAGAAGAGAGTTGCTGGCATTTTCCATGTCACATGTTAGCGGTCCCGAGAACTTAATTAACCTCTTGTAGTATACCAGCAGTGTTCTTTAGGAAAAAACAGGAACTACCCTATCCTAAAGTAGTATATGCTGATCGAGAGTACTATGAGGTACCTTTAACGGCCATAAAGAAACTTGAAAAAGTTCGTGTTAAAGTATCAGGAAAAATTACGTCGAAACCAGAAGTAAAATATTATTCAGCGGGCTTTCCATGGAGTCTTGAAGCAAAAATAGAGGAAGACCACGGACATGAAACAGTTTTCATGATTTCTGAAGTAACTGTTGTCTTCAAGGAGTGGCGTTTCTCAAGAAAGGAGAAGAGGTTACTGTCTACGGTGAAGCAAGAAACGGTGTAGTGTACGCAGAGGTAATAGAGACTAATGATGTAGTCTACGTAAGAGAGTAATTAAGGAGCATCGGAAACTTAGTGTTGGTTAAGGCTGTAGGCTAGTATTCCTTCTTTTTCAGCTTTTTCGAGAATATCTAGTACTTCGTTTTCGCTTAAGTCATACCATGTTTCATAGGCGTCTGCGACTGCGTAGAAGAGGCCTCCTCTCGGGTTGAGGCATACTATTTGGTCTACTTCGCTTAATAGAAGTTGAAGAGATTTTGTGTGAGCTGTAGGTACTGCTACTACTATTTTACTTGGCTTTAGTTTCTTGAGGAAAGAGAGTGCTGCCCGCATAGTGTAGCCAGTAGCTATACCGTCGTCGACTACTACGACTTTCTTGCCTACTAGAGGCTTGTAGGGCTTATTTGCTCTAAATAACGCTAGCCTTCTTTTAATTTCGTCTAACTGTTCTCTTAAAGCAGCCTCTATTTCTCTATCAGATAAGCCTAGGTACTCAGCGAAGGCTTCGTCTATAAAGTAGGTTCCATCCGGCGCTACTGCTCCAAAGCCTGCCTCTCTATTCCACGGAATTAATATTTTTCTGCAAATAAGTACATCTAGTTTAGCTCTAACTATCTTAGCTACGGAGTAGCCGACAGGAACACCGCCCGAGGGAATAGCATACACTATATCGGCGTCTATTTTATTTTCTCTTAGTTTCTCTCCAAGTTTATGTCCAGCATCCCATCTATCTTTAAAAACATAGACTTTGTTTACTAGAGATTCTTCCATTACTAATTTCACGTAAAATAGTGTTTTATTGAATTTAATATTTCTTATCTTACTAAAATATTCTAGTAATATTTTCTAGGTCATCGAAGTCTCTGTCGTTTGAAATTATTACATGAACATTATGCTTAAGCATTGTTGCTAAGTGAATTCTGTCCTCAAAGTCTCGTGGCTTCTTTAAGTTCCTAGCAGCGCTTATAATATTTGCCGTTAAGGGAAGTAGTTCTATTTCAAGTTCCGAGAGAATCTGGTCAATATTTTCGAGTCCTGTCAGTACGTAGAGTAGCCATACTGTTAAAACTGAAGTAGACAGCATGCCTGAGTACTTACTTAAAAGAGACTTAGCTTTTTCTCCGAAAAGAGGATGCGCTGTCAGATAATAGTACAGTACATTAACGTCAACATATATCTTTTCTAAGTATTTTTTCTGCCTCATTTTTTATAGCCTCGTCTATTTCTTCAGGTGAAGTATACTTCGGTTTCCCTGCAATACCGTAGTACTTTTCAATAGCAGGTTTAATTGGTTCAAGAATTAAAGTTTCTCCATCAGTAATTACTCGGTACTTCCTATACTTCAGTCTTCGTCTTATACTTGCGGGAATATAAATGCGTCCGTGTGCGTCTAATTCAACTATAGCAGACACATTACAATATATTTTACCAAAATATATGTATTTTGGTATTTTTCTTTATTCATTATCCCCACTATGTAGGCTTGGAATAGACTTATTTTGGCTATTGCAGACCATCGGACCTTATGCTATGTAAAGTCTTTAAATAAAGAAGGCTTAATCTTTTTATAACTAATTTAATGTTGTTTCATTAATATATAATATTTTGTTAATCAATAATATATAATTTTCTAAAATAATTTTCATTTTTTTCCCAAATCAATTGTCTTTCTATAATGTTCCTATAGACTTTGCTTTTCTTTAAAAGGTTCTTCATGAGTTCCTATATCTGCTATTAGTTCTTTTGCGTCAGCTAATTTTAGTACTTCACGTACCTCTTCATCTTTTGCACTACATCCAAAGAGAATATTATCTTTAAGACTCATTGCTAGTAGAGGAGGTCTGTGAGACATAAGCTATTTTTCTCTTAGACTTTAAAAATCATACATACCCATATTAACTTCATTTATAAACACTTCATCATCATCAGGTTTAAGTAAGCCTACTAATATTAAGACCAATGTGCTTTTTCTTACACTACTGGCGCCTACAATAGCTAATGAACATCTTTTAATACTAGCAGTACTAAAATTATAGTTTTATTGAGCAGTTTATAGTAGATCTGTGGAAATACTAGCAGTATTCACATTATATATTTTCCGTTGTAGAGATTTAGTATAGGCTTGTTTTCATTATTACAGGCTACTGGAATCCATACTATGCATAGTTTTTCTACAATAATTTCTTTTTTCTTGGGCTTAATTCTATACTCTTTGATTTGAGATAGCTTTAGTTCATATTCTTTTTTAAGTTTCTTTATTCTGGTTTCTAGTTCAGAGTCAAGTATTCTGCGCTCTGTTTCAAGTTTGCTTAATTTTGCTTTAGATAGTGCTATTTTTCTTTCTAGCTGCTGTATAGTTTTCTTAAAATCTCGTTTACTGGACTTCTTTCTTTTCTTTCCTGCTAAAAAGTAGACTGTAGAGATAAAGGTGTCTACTGCTTTTTCTCGCTTAACTGCGCTGAGTTCTTTTTCTAAACGCTTTAGTACTTCTTGCTCATAAACTATTTTACTTTCAATGCTTCTTAACTGCTTTAAATATTTTTCTTTAATATCAGCTATTTTTAATTCTATTTCTTTCCACAAAATACTCTCTATTCTTTTTCTGAACGACTTTAAGTCTTCATTGACTTCGGATACATATTTTCCTCCTAGAGCTGTGTGAACTACGAGGGTGTTATTTTCAACTATATGGTTTTTTACTAATTGTTGTAGAGACTTTATGAATGTTTTCTTAAAGAATTTAGGCGGAAGGTTTGCAAAAGAGAATTGAAGGTCTTTACTTGTTTTTAAGTCTTCTTTCTTTAATTCACTTAAAGTGAGTCCATAGGCTTCTCCTCTTTCCAGTACTGGGTTTTCATTTGCTTCGCAGAGATATCTTATTGTTTTAGAGTAGTCTAATGGAGGTCTCTTTCTAACTACTTCTATTTTAGCCTCAATGTAGAGAGCAGGATAGTATACTGGCTTAAAGTCTCCGGCCGGAAATTTGGGTGGTAGATAGTAGACTTCAAGGTCTTCAGGAAAAGTATGTACGAGAGTCGTTTTAATGGGCTTCAGGGAAAGTTTTCTTGTTTCGAGTACGGGTTTCGATTTCAGCTTAGATATTTCGTTAAGTGTCAGCGGGCCTCTTAAGTACGATATAGCCTGCCTCGTCTTAAATAAGATACTTCTGTTCTTCCTGGCGTCGTAAAGGAGAAAAATGCGTCTACCGAGCAGTGATATTATTTTCGAGAGTTCTTTTTCATTGAAGCCTCCGCTGGAAGCTAGTCTGAGTCCTTCTAGTACTCTTCTTTTATCGTTTTCTGTTTGAAGCTTACCAATAATCCATAGACCTGCGTTAGTTAAAGCCTTATAGTCTAAGTCTACGGGATTCTGCGTGGCAAGAATTATGCCTAGACCGAATGCTCTAGCCTGCTTAAGTAGCATTAGGAGCGGGGTTTTAGAAGGAGGATTACGGGGGTACGGCGGCAGATATCCGTAGACTTCATCGAAGTAAAGAAGATATTTTAGCTTAGAGGAGCCTGGCCGCGTAAACATCCAAGAATATAAGGCTTCAAGAATCAGTGTCACGGCAAACATTCTTTCAGAGAGCCCGAGGTGCGCTAAATAGAAGACGACTGCTCTTGGTTTTCCTTCGGGACTCCAGAATAGTTTATTGAAGTCTAGAGGAATTCCAGTAAACCATGTTCTGAAGCCGGGTGAAGCTATGACTCTGTTTAAGTCTCTTGCAAGCTTTTTGCGCTCATTTCTAGACATGAAAGCGTCTACTTCGAGGGCACCAATTCTGTCTAGAGGAGGGTCTATAATGTACGAAAGAAGCTTTGAGTAATTGAGTGGCTCATTCTTTCTCCAGCAGTGTTCAATAATGCTAGATATCAATACATGTTCATAGCTCTTAAGAGGATCGCTAGGGCGTCCAGCTAGTTCGAGGAGAGCTGAAACAGTTACCTTAATTTTATTCAAAAGTACTTCCTCGTGTTCGCTCCAACTCAAGTTTTCGGGTGGTGTTAGCTCAGATAAAAGTGATAAAGGAATACCCGCGGTGCTGCCGGGAGTTACTACTATTACTTCGCTTTCTTCGAAAAGCTTCTTTCTCCTGTCAGTTAAACCATATTTTCTTAAAGACTTGCTGTATTCTTCGAAGACTTTACAGGCATATTCTTCGGGAGACATCCCTAAGCGAGCGGCTTCTTCTACTTCAATCCACTTCAAGAAGTCCTCTGGGCTATTGAGCCTTAGGGCAATATTGACTGCGTCTCCTTTTGAGTCAATTACTGCTACTGGTATTCCTTGAATTAAAGCTTCTTCGAGAAGAATAGTAGCTAAGCCTGTTTTACCTGAGCCAGTCATGCCTACAATAATACAGTGTGTTGTCAACGTATCAGGGTCTAAGCTAAATTTTTCTTCAGTCTCTCTGAAGCTAGGGTATTCTACGGCGTGGCCTAAGTACATTTAGTTAAATACCCACTGAACGTTATTTAAATTGAACTAAATTTCTTTCTTCTTATAGCAGTTAGAGTCTTGGTCCAAGTTTTATTCGCTTGAATAGAGCGCGGGTAAAGAGAACGTAGCCTAACGGAGCTAGTAATATTGCTTGAATACTCAGTATACATAAATCAGCTAAAAGAGCACTCGTAGGAGTGTTTAATAAGAGAGCTTCTCGAACTACTTTAAGAGTATAAGTATGCGGAAGCAGAAGCGAGGCATACTGAAGTGTTTTAGGAAGAACGTCTACCGGAAAATAAAGCCCTGAAGCTATTTTTGATAAAAGTTTCATAGTCTATTGAATAGGCTCTGTTCCTCTGTGTACACTAGTATAAAGATATATGCTAGCCGATATAAGGCCAGGTTCGGCTGTCGCGATAATGCCTAAAGCAAAAGCTAGCAGAGCATAAGCAAAATTATCTAATGTTAAGTAATATAATTTTGCCAGATCCATTTGGATCTAGCACTAACACACGGTCATCTTTATCTACAATAAAATTAATGTCGCTTAAGGCTGCAATGTATTTCTTGCTTTTTTCTCAAAGAAGTATTTTACTATAGCTGAGGGTAGTTGATATGATACAGGAAGCTTAGAAGCAATAGGATACTCATAGAATTTATACAAGTTAATTACTTCAATAGATTTCTCAGAAACATTCATTATGTCATTACATAGAAGGATAAGAATTTGTTATTTACTCTCAGCTATCTTAGTATCGAGTAAAAAGTGATTATTCTACGAAAAATCTTCGTGTTAAATTGTTTTGACAGTTAGCTAAAGCAAGCTCCTTGATAACATGAAATAGAGTAAATAAAGTATAAGTAAATAGTATTGGGAATATAATATGGAGGTTATATAGACTAATACTTTTAATCAAGAGCTAAATTTTTATTAGAGTGAATAAAGTTTTAGGCGTGGCCTCTACTTTTGTAGGTGAATTAAAGCCTTGTTCCCAGCACATAGTGTTGATTTGGCTTGATGCTTTGGCCGGAGATCTTTTCGTAGAAATGTATCTGAAGGGAGAGCTCAAGAATTTAGAGGAATTTTTTAGTGAGGGAGTCTTAGTAAAAAATGCTATAGCGTGTTTTCCGACAGTATCAGAGTCTGCTGAGGGAGGAGTTATTTCAGGATTTTATGCTGGAGAAACAAACATGCTTGGTGAGCGGTATTTTTCGAGAGAACAGCAAATAATGATGCATTACAAGTTTAATGCTAAACCTGAAGCTGACTTCGCTAGAGAGCTCAAAGACTGTACTATTGATGCTTTAAGTAAAAAAAGCATAGGTATGGGCAGACTTATTCGTATGGCTTCAGAGGAAATAGTAGACATTAAGGCAATGCACTATGAGCGGACAGGAGACTTGAGAATAGTTGACAGACGTATAGAAGTAGCGATAAATGTAATTAAGGTAAAGAAACCGCGATTTTTCTTTTTCACTATCTCAGCCGACTATATTTCACATGTAGACGGGCGAAAAGGTTCCTCTGTATATAGCTTTGTGAAGCGATTTGACGAGAAGTTTCCTAGCTTAATTCAAGTTCTAGATGAAGTGTATGGGAGAAATAGCTATACTGTAGTAGTTTTTTCTGATCATGGCACGGCGAGTGTTTCTAACCACTTGGATTTACCTAGGTTTCTTGAAGAGCAGGGATTTTCTCCGGCGCCAACAGACCTTATTTGGAGAAAAAACTCTAATTGTGCAGCATTATCTAATGGAAGGAGATCGGCTTTAGTTTATTTTGCCCATCCCAATGAGGGATGGAGAAAAAGACCTGGATGTAAGAACTTAAGGAGGTATCCTCATAGAGGCAGAGAAGTAGACTTACTCAAACTTTTTGCAGAAGAAAGAGGTGTTGCGCAGGTTTTTGCTAAGCGAGACGAATACTCGGTTATTGTTGTGTCAAGTGAAGGTGAGGCTGTAATAGAGTATAATCGCGCGGAAAACAAGTACAGATATCGTGTTATTAAAGGAGAAGACCCCCTGGAGTATAATATTGAGTCTAAGTGGATGACTGAAGAAGAGTGGCTTAAAATGACTTACAGCAAGAAGTATCCTGACGCAGTAGTGCAGCTTTACTGGATTTTCAAGTCCCCTAACTGCGGAGACATCGTGCTTAATGCCTCAGATAAATGGGACTTCTGGGAGCCATGGGACATATGGTATCCGAGACTAGTGGCGGCTCATGGAGGATTATCGCGGGATGAAATGTCAGTATTTATTTTAGCGAAAGGACCCCACATAAAGGCTGGAGTACTTCCTTATGCACGTGTACTAGACATTTACGCTACTTTAGCTAAATGTTTTTCAGGACAGATAGCGAAATCACATGCTGTAGAGAGAATGCTAGCTATCTAATGAAAGAGGGCAAAGTACATCTGGCACATCTTCTTTTCTAAGTAAGTATCTTCGGGCAAAACACCCTCC
The DNA here is from genome assembly GCA_003649445.1 of Thermoprotei archaeon. The sequence continues at coordinate 12,253 of QMRV01000015.1, forward strand.
TTTACAGATATAATTTACTTGACACGTTTTACACTTACTTGGTACTGATGCTAAGCTCTTGTCTACGTACTCTAAGTACCTTTCTTTAAGCTCCTCGAAGTCTTCTTCAAGGAAGTTTCCGACGACAATGTCTAGCGTATCACATAGCAGTAGCTGCCCACCAGGGCTGATATCTATCATAGTGAGAGTCGGGCATGTTCCTACATACACGTATCCCTTTAAGTAGAGTCTAGCGAAAGGAGCACACCACACTGAAGCTTCTACGCCTAATTCACGAGCCTTGTTCTCGAAGGAAATAAGTGCTTCTTTCACTTGGGAGCAGTTTGGCATAGCTTCTCTAGCTCTCTTAGTCGACGGGATTACTGGTATACATGAAATATAGTCTACATTGAGGTTAACTGCTAGCTCTACGTAGCCTGCTATATCAAAGTAGTTGTACTTAGTTATAGTAAATGAAGTATGTACACTTATGTCTCTCTTCTTCAGCAACTTTATTCCCTTAACAGTTTTTCTCCAAGTTCCTTCTCCTCTAATATAATCGTGTACTTCAGGTCTAGATCCATCCAAGCTAGTCAATACGTATATATTTCTTCTCTCTAGTTCTCTCGCTATTCTATCGTTTAGTAAAAGTAGGTTAGAGAAAATAGATACTGAAATACCATTGTCTAAAGCATAGTCGATTATGTCGAATATATCTTTTCGTAGTAAAGGTTCGCCTCCCGTCAAGTTTAATGCTGCTACGCCTAGGTCAGCTAGCTTAGAAATAAGCCTTAGTGCTTCTTCAGTAGATAGCTCGTTTTTCCAGGGTCTCTCTCGGACATAGCAGTGTCTACAATTTAAGTTACAATTTGGTGTAATCAACCATACTATGTACTTAGGCTTATTCATATTATTCAGGCCCGCATACCAGTAGAATGGCTAGTTTATTTAAGTGCAGCGTCTTGATATAGCTTCCGGTCATGAAGAAATAGAATAAATTTTATATATGAATCTAAGATACTCCCTACAGGTAGTTATGGTGAACTCAGCTGATTCTTCTGAAAGCTCTATATCGAGTAGAACGGCATACAAGGTCGTCTTCTTTCTTGGATTAGTAAGTCTTTTCGGCGACATAGTGTATGAAGGAGCTAGAGGACTTATACCGAGTTTCTTTCTCTACTTGGGGGCGTCAGCGACAATAGTAGGGATCGTAACGGGCTTAGGCGAACTAGTAGGCTATACAGGGAGACTTGCTGGAGGTTTTCTTGCTGACTTGAGTAAAAGATACTGGCTTTTCATTTTTATAGGCTACGGACTAATAGCTGCTTTACCTTCTATGCCTTTAAGCTTAATTGCAGGAGGCTGGCTTCTAGCAGCTATTCTAATAATTGCTGAAAGATTCGGTAAAGGCTTTAGAGCGCCTGCTAGAGACGCTATAATAGCTTCAGTAAGCTCAAAAATAGGTAGAGGAAAGGCTTTTGGTATACACGAGTTTTTTGACCAGTTGGGAGCTGTTACAGGGCCTCTCTTAGTAGCTGGAATAATGGCTTATACTCAAGAAAACTATGCTGTGTCTTTCGGAGTTCTCTTCATACCATATTTGATTCTAATGTGTGTGCTCACTTTAACGTACTTCAGTATTAGGGATATTGAGGCGAAATCTTCTAAAAAGTACACTATCAAGGGCCCTATGACAAGGCCTTTAGCAATGTATATTACGGGAGTATTTTTGAATAGTTTAGGTCTTATTCCGGCGTCACTTATACTCTACAAGGCGGGATTAATTGCTAAGGGGTATGAGTGGCTTGTTCCAGCAGTGTATGCGCTAATACAGCTTATTGATGCTCCTTCAGCTCTAGCTGCCGGCTTTGTCTACGACAAGATAGGACTATCTGTGCTCTTCGTTCCGTTTTTCTTAACAATACTGATATCACCGGTCCTATTTTCAGAAAATACTTTAGCTATAGTCTTTGCCGCATCTATACTCTATGGAATAGTGCTGGGTATGATAGAGTCAACTTATAGGGCAGCTATAGCTGACTTAGCGCCTCCGAAGTACCGTGGAACAGCATACGGAGTCTTCTACACGGCTCTCGGACTAGGTTCTCTTCTAAGCGGAGCTATCTACGGGCTAATGATGGACTTAAAGTTCGGTGTTGGGCAGGTGCTAGTTTACGTAGTGATAATAGAGGCTCTAGCCTTAGCTCTACTAGCTTCAGCTATAAAGAATCTAAAAGAGTCCTCTAAGTAATATTCGGGTATAGTTAATTGAAGTAGGCGTCCAATATATATTATTGTTTTCTTGAGTAAAATAATAGATGCTTTTTAGAGACTTAGTAGAGCTATGTCTTAAGCTTGAAAAAACAACTAGCAGGACCGAAAAAGTACTCTATATAGCTGAGTTTCTCAAAAAACTTGATTTAATTGAGGTGAAGCCAGCAGTATGGTTTCTTACAGGAAGAATTTTTCCAGACTATGAGGATAGAAAACTTGATGTAGGCTGGGCTACTGTAAGCAGAGTTCTCAGAAACCTCAAATCTACAGGCAGACTTGTAGCCAGGCCTATTACTATACTTGAGCTCCATAGAGCACTGCTTAAGATCTCGTCGATTGAAGGCGAGGGGTCCCGCAGAAGAAAAGAGAGGCTTCTTTTCAGTATTTTATCAAGCATGACTCCCACTGAAATAGAGTATTTTCTACGAATACTTTTCGGCGAAGTAAGAGTAGGGGCAGCAGATGGCCTAGTTCTAGACGCTATAGGGAAGGTAGCTGGAGTAGACGAAGATACTGTTAGAAGAGCCTACATGTTTATCGCCGATATAGGCGAGCTAGCTGAAACGGCTTTAACTAAAGGAGCTGAAGGACTGCGAAGCGCTACACTTCAGCTATTTAGACCCGTTAGACCGATGCTGGCTGAAATGGCTTACGATATTAGAAGTACTATAAGAGAGCTAGGTGGAATAGCTGCTTTTGAATACAAATACGACGGCATAAGGTTGCAAATACATCGCAAAGGAAATAAGATAAGAATATACACTAGGCGCCTTACGGATGTTACTGAAAGCCTACCTGATGTAGTTAAAATAGCTAAGGAAATAAAAGCCGACGAATATGTAGTTGACTGCGAGGCGCTTAGCTTTAAGGACGGAAAACCCGTTAGATTTCAGGATTTAGTGAAGAGGATTAGGAGAAAATATGATGTTCGTAGAATGATGAAAGAAATACCTCTTGAAATAAGAGCTTTTGATCTATTATATCTTAATGGGAAAGTTCTCGTAGATATTCCTTATAAAGAGAGATGGAGTCTTTTAGAGGAAATAATTGATGAAAAGTACTTAGCGAAAAGAATAGTTACAGGGGATCCTAATGAAGCTAAAAAGTTTCTCGAAGAATCAGAGAAAGAGGGTCATGAAGGACTTATGGCAAAGAAATTGGACAGCCCGTATACGCCAGGAATACGTGGAAAATACTGGTTTAAAATAAAGCCTGCTCAGACAATAGACTGCGTTATTATAGCGGCTGAGTGGGGGCATGGCAGGAGAAGGGGCTGGCTAAGCGACTATCACTTGGCAGTGCTGGACGAGAAAACAGAAGAGTTTGTTATGGTTGGTAAAACATTCAAGGGGCTCACAGATGACGAGTTTGAGGAAATGACTAAGAGGTTGCTGGAACTCAAAGTAGGTGAGAAGGGTCATATAGTTTACGTTAAGCCTCAAATAGTAGTCGAGATAGCGTTCAATGAGATACAGAAAAGTCCTAAGTATAAGTCAGGGTTAGCTTTACGTTTTGCTAGAATAACTAGAATAAGATACGATAAGTCTCCTTACGATATAACTACGTTAAGTGAGCTGAAAAAACTCTATGAACAGCAATTTGAGAAAAAGTCTAGAATAGAGGAGTAGCATTTAAGCTATTTATTTGTCAGCGAAGCTTATTTTCTGTGAATAGTGATAAATTCCTAAAAGAGTTTTATAGCGAGTTTATGGAGCTCAACACGCAATATAATAATGCGGTCACTAAGGGAAGGTTCGATGAAGCCATTGATATCGGGTTAAAAACCATGGATCTCTTGCTTGATGTTGCGAAGAAAAGAGTTCTTGAAGCATTATCGAGTAGAACAGCTATTGAAATAGTTTCAGATATAATTAATTACTATGAGAAAGACTTAGCCTATGTGAAAGGTCTTAAAGAAGCAAGTAGGAAGATACCTGTCCTTTATGCATATAATGCCAAAGAGAAAGCTCTCGAAACTCTTGCGAGAGATATAAGGGAACTATTTAGCTTCGTTTTAGGTGCGTTAGTTGTATTAACTGAAATTGCGGGCCTTATCAACAAATAAGTTTACTCTCTTAAACTAGCGTAATCGAACTCCCAGTTCCACATTCTTGAAGCTAGCTTTCCGTCGTAAAGGAATTTATCTTTTATCTTCTCAGCTTCCTTTACTTTCTGCTGGTGTTTCTTGAGGAACTCTTTAATTCTTTCAGCTAACTCTTTCTTGCACTCACCGCAAAGCAGTTCGCCGTTTATGCACTTTTCGTATCTTTCGAGGAGGGCTTTGTCTGAAGGCTCGAAAAGTATTCTGAACCATTGATAAACGCAGCAAATATTCGGATTCCCGCCTTTTTCTCTTTGTTCTTTAATTGTGGGCTGTCCTCCGGTAAATGCGTTCATTATTTTCTTAGCGGCTACTTCAGGAGGATCCTTAAGAAATATAGCGGTCTCAGGCTTTGATGCAGACATTTTAGATTTAATACCTTCTAAACCAGGGATAAGTATTGACATAAGACTGGCGGTCTTGCAGTAACCTAGCTTGGGAGCAATGTCTCTCTGTATTCTGAAGTAAGGATCCTGATCTATACCATAGGGTATAAGACATCTCTTTTTCTCGAAGAGTGTGGGCACTATTTGTAGTGCTGGATAGAAAATAAGTCCAATAGAGGTTTCGCCGTGGAACCCGAAGACAGCTTTAGCTAGAGAGAAGTTTATTCTTCTAGCGACTACTACTGCAGCTGTATAGAGGTGCTTTATGTACTCTCTATCTCTAAAAATGAATGTTCTGTCGGGATCGAAGCCTAGAGCAATAATATCGAGTATTGTCTGTTCTACAAGCGAGTCTACTTTAGCTAAGCTGGAAGCCTTTTTAGCTAAATATTTTTCTTCGTCAGGTATCATTATGTAAGTATTTACTTTGAATTTTTCTTGAAGCCACTGAGTCATAACGAAAGGCACTATATGCGCTAAATGCATTGTACTCCTACTAGGAGCTATCCCTGTGTAAAGAAAGAATCCTTTCCCCTCAGCATAGTCCTTAAGAACTAAATCTAAGTCTCTGTGAGCATAGAATACTTTCCTCGATAAAAGTATGTGAAGCTCTCCTGTATGTTTCTTAAGTTCCGTTAAAAGCTCGTCTGTCACTCTGTATGCACCAAATTCTTTAAGCAGTTTCTCGTAGTCTACAACGCCTTCAACTTCCCACGGCGTAAAGACAGTTTTCTCAGTCATTGTCCCGAGGCACTAAATAAGCGGAAGTAATAAAAACTTTAGCTCTACACAGGTTCTAAACTAAATAATAGCCTACAAGCAAGTGTTGACGGCATGTCTGCCGAGCAAATTAAGGTTTAGATCATATTGAAAATACTTAATAGCCTAAATTACATAATTGTTGTGAAAATATGGCTCTAAAACAAGTCGCTGAAGAACTAGGATTTGATGAAAAAGAGCTTGAGAAAAAAGCCTTAAGAGCATTTATTATAAGTGAGTTACGTAGAATTAAAGCTGAAAAAGCTTGTATTCTGTTAAGATATAAAAAATATGGTGTAAAGAGTGTAAATGATCTTTTTAAATTGATTGAAAAAGACATTGTAAGTGATATTGACGTTCATGATGATTTAATAAAATTAGATTACCTTGAACATATAGAAAAAAAGCTGATAAGTCTACTGAAAAACCTAAAAATAGAATAATGAGAAAATTATATAAAAAGCTCGGAAGAATAACATTGAAAGAGTTTTCCGATATAGTAGTTGACGTAGAGTATCGTGAGGATAGGTTGCGAGTACATATAGTCGATGGAAGCTTTCTTGATGTGTGGTTTTCGTTATTCATAGAAGGTATATACGCCTACCATTGGGAGAGAAGATTTATCGACGGGACTGTGTATCGGTGGGATAATGCTAGACATGAAAAGTGGAGAAATATAGAAACTTATCCACACCATTTTCATGAAGGGAGTCAAGATAATGTAAAGCCGTTTCATGTAGCAGTTTCTCCTGAAAATAATTTAGGAAAGTATTGGAATATATTAGAAACTATTTGAGTAGCCAGAAATAGCTTAAATTTTATGAGAGATATCCTGTTTCGCTTAGTTTAATGACGTAGTCGCCTATGTTTACTCCTAGCTCTTTAGCTATGTTTCTGCACTTTGCTTTAAGCATGTATACTACTGGCTTCGAGGGAATATTGGCTTCTGATAGATACTCGAAGTTAGCCATACCTTTCGATATCACTAAATCCGAGTTCATGTACTCTTCTTTAAGTTCACTACTCACTTCGTTCCAGAAAATACTTGAGCCGTCTGTACCCGAGCCTATTACTTTACAGTATTTGCTGAGCTCTATTTCTTCAGCTTCTTTTAATGTTATGTCGTTTTGAAATGAACCTGACTTAACTACAGCAACTACTTCATGACCCATAGCTGTCAACTGCTTTATGAGAAGTATATCTAAAACAGCTTCACCGCAGTTATCCATTAAGTACAGTATCTTCATTTTTCTCGACGAAATTTCTTCAAATACTTTCTTAGAATCATCGACTGCCAGCTTTATTTGCTCGACTTCCTTTGAGAAATCTTCTATTCTAGCAGAGTATCCGGCTACACCGAAGTCTATGGCGTTTCCAGCTAATGCTGCTAAACAAGCTTCTCTAAAAGCGCTATAGCCCTGTAAACTTGATATTTTTCTTTTTACTTCATTTAGTATCCTTAAAGCGACTTTATTTGAGTAAACTTTCACTTCCCGGTAGGGATCATTGTTTCCGCTAAGCTTTTTAACTAGGCGGAAAGCGTTAGTTGCGTAGACAGTAACATATTCATCGTAATCGAGGTTCTCTGCCATAAAAGAGAGAAGTTCTTTAACTGCTTGCTTGAGTTTTTCTTCATCAGTAATAAGTCTCATGAGCTCGTTTACTCTAACTGTAAGTATACAGGGTATACACTCCGGTCTTATTTTCACGGGAATTCTTCCAGCAAAACTAGTTAATAAAGAAACCTACTCTACTTCGGGTACAGTACCTGTTCTTATTGCTTCTGCTTCGTAGTCCTCTATGTCTTCTTTAAGGAATTTAACTAGCTCGCTGCTTATGAATGGCTGTCCGTCAACAAGAGGATATGCGTAAGGTAGATTTATTGTAAGGTATTCGTTTACCTTAATGTCTAAGCCTATTTGGACAGGTATTTCCTCTATTCTTCTGCCGCGGTATACTTGTAGAGCCATGTAAACTGCGCCATCGATAGCGAACTGGTAGTCGCCTAAAGTCCTCGCTTTAGCTCCTGTAAGCCGGCTAGTTAAGTACAGCCATGTCCTTCCGCGCGGAGGATGGTCTCCCATAATTCCTCCTACGACAATATACTCTGCGTCACTGAAGTCTTCCGGCTTCAGTTTTTCTGATGCTTTCTGGTCTAAAACTATAAGCTTTGTTCTATCAATGTCCAGTTCACATACACTTTTTTCTTCAACAGCACCCAGTTCGGATAACTTTAATCTATGTTTTTCTTTCTTAACGTTTGTAAAGATTAAGTTACTTTTTTCAACTAGCTCTGATACGTGCTTATATTCTATCCAGAGCCATATGCTTAAAATAGGTTCTAGGTGCTCTATAATGACTTTCATTTTACTTGTACTTTCGTTTTCTTTTTAATAGATTCTATAATACTGCAAAGTATTTTAGTGTTAGCTAAAGCGTCTTCAGGCGTTATTATAGGCTCTTTGCCTTCAATAAGGCAGTCTACAGCATGGTGTATTGCTTCTCTAGTAAAGCCCACGTATTTTTCGTTGATTACATATCCTCCGGCATAGCGAGGGTATTCGTAGGTCTTTGAAGCTACTTCTATTCCTTGACATAAGTCGTCTATGAAAATAGAGCCTTCTTCACAGAGTATTTCTGCCCTAAAGTCTACTATAGACGGCAAGCTCTCGGGCAGAATCCACGCTGATTCTAAGAGAGCTCGACCACCGTTTCTGAACTCTAGTATTGCTACTACGTAGTCGTATGTATCGACTCCACGGGACTTCAAGTATTTGCGTGATGCTACTGCGTAAACGTACTCTACTTCGTCTTCAAATATCCATCTAGCGAGATCTGCTGTGTGGCTCATGAGAAAGAATACTACGCTTGTTTTAGCGGCCCAGGAAAGCATTTTGAATGGAACATACTTAGTGTCGCTTAATCTGAAGTAAGCGTAGAGAGGTTTTCCTAGCTCACCGCTACTTACTTTTTCTTTAGCTACAGCAAACGGAGGATTCCACCTATTAGCGAAGTCTACGAAAAGCATAAGCTTTTTGGATTTAGCTAAGTTCACCATTTTTTCTGCTTCTTCAACATTCATTGCTAAGGGTTTTTCTACAATGACGTTGACTCCGTGATTCAGCGCAAAAGTAACGGGCTCGAAGTGGAGAAAATCGGGAGTTACTATTGAAACTAAATCTAAGTCTTCTTTTTCTATCATTTCGCGGTAATCAGTATATTTATGTTCAATACCGTATTTATCAGATACTTCTTTCAGTCTTTTCTCGTTAATGTCAGCTATAGCTTTAAGTTCAACTAGAGGATGAGCTTTGTACGCCTTAACATGTTGTTCTCCTTGAATACCTACGCCTACAACACCTACTTTGATTTCTCTCACAGAAAATTACAGCGCTTTAAGCTAATAACTTCTTCTTCTTAAGCTCTATTGAAGCGATGAGCAGGTAGAAGTCTGTTGATCAAAGCAAGTGCCTCTGAGAGTAAAGGCGCTAGGAGCTTCTTAAGCGCATTTATTTTTATATATTAAGCTCAGTAATTTTATCATGTGAAAACCGAAAAGCTTGTACTAGCGTTTTACTATGCGTGGTACGGCACTCCTGAAGGACCTCACGGAAAGTGGGTTCACTGGAATCACCCAATACTAGCTCGCGGAGGAGTCTTAGGATACCATAATCCTGATAGAGTCATAGACGGCAGAAGAGACATAGCTGCAGCAGAGTACCCTCTACTAGGACCCTATGACTCACTAGACCCAGAGGTAATAGAAACTCACCTTAAGTGGGCTCAAGACTACGGCGTAGACTGTTTTATTGTAAGCTGGTGGGGCAGAGAAAAAGACGAAGATAAAGTTCTCGAGAAAATGATGAATATTATTGAAGAAAAAGGATACTCTGTCAAAGTAAGCGCTTACTACGAAACAGTCGGCTTAAAAAGAGATGTAAATGAAATGACAGATGACTTCAAGTATATTCTCGAAAAACATGCCTATAGAGAATCTTTCCTAAAAATAGGTAAAAGACCAGTTATCTTTGTGTACTCTGCCGAAGTACTTGAAAAAAGCTTCTGGAAAATAATTCTAAGTTATCTAAGGTCCAGCGAAATAGAGCCTTTCATTATAGGAGACACTCGCGACCCTGCTTACGCCGAAATATTTGACGGAATACACGTATACATACCGCTCAAGGAAGCAAAAGATTCCTCAGGAACAGCCTTGCGAAGACTCTACAGTAGACTCAAAAACATAAGTAGAACTAAGGGGAAACTTTTCGCGGCAACAGTTCTTCCGGGATACGATGATAGAGTAATACGAATACCTGGAAACTACTTACCTAGAAAAAGAGGACAAGTATATGAACTGTGCTGGAAAATAGCGCTCGAACATAGCCCTGAGTGGATTATTATCACCAGCTGGAATGAGTGGCATGAAGGCACCGAAATAGAGCCGAGTAAAGAATACGGTTTTATGTACTTAGAGTTCACTAAGAAGTTTTCCGAGGAATTTAAGAAGAGCGGCTTGTAGGCTTCCCATATTTTACTGATATATAGGATAATATTATCCTATATTTTAAACTGATAGAAATCTATTATTATAAAGCGCGTTATTACCGTGAAGCCGGTTATTGAAGTAATTAAAGAAGCTCAGATAGCTCCTACACCTGCTGCACTAGTTCTAGCAGAAATTATTGCAGATAAGCTAGAGAAAGTAAAGTACTCTAACCCCGAGAAATACTGGGAACTCAGGAGAACCTACATAAATGTCATGAGAGAGTCCCTGAGAGCAAAGTAATTTTAGAAAACCCGGGTTAGGGCACTTAAATATTTTTAAGACTTATATTTATTCAAGCTAATTTATACTACGTGTACGATGTAGCAGTAGTAGGAGCAGGACCTGCAGGATCCACTGTCTCCTACTGCCTAGCTAAAGAGAAAATTAAGGTAATTCTTTTCGAAAGACATAGATTTCCTCGACGAAAAGCATGTGCAGCAGGACTTTCTCTCTACTCAATTGAACTACTTAAAGAACTAGGACTTTTCTCAGAAGAATACATAGTAAATGAAACACATAAATGTAAAATAGACTTTGTTATTGCGAAAGAAGTCTTTGAAGCAGATGCGCATATTTGCTTAACAACGAGAGAGCAATTTGATGAATATTTAGCTCGAAGAGCTCAAGAAGCTGGAGCAGAGCTTCACGAGGGAGAAGGCGTAAAAAGTATTTCAATTAAAGACGATTTTGTTGAAATACGCACATCTAAAGCCGTGTATCGTAGCAAAGTAGTAGTACTAGCTTGTGGTCAGCCTAATGTTCTCGGCAAGTCGATAGGACTCTATCCTAACTACGGAAAAGCAATAGCATTTGAATTCAATGCTCCTTTGCCCACCGAGTATAACCTGGACTACTGCGAGTTCTACTTTTCGCTAGACAAAGATTTTGCAGGATACTTTTGGATCTTCCCGAAGAAGGGTTTCGCAAACTATGGCGTAGGCACGTGGCTACACACTGTAACAGTCATGAAAAAGAAGTACGGGTCTGTTGTCGAGTGGACTAAATCAATTTTAAAGGATCTAGGATATTGGAATAAAATAAAAGACATTAAAAAGCATTTAACTAAGATTAAAGGAGCTATAGTACCTGTGTATACTAATGCTAAAGCAGAAGACATGGTTATGGATAGAGCGATAGCTATAGGTGATGCGGCAGGGCTTGTAAGATACTCCGGCGAAGGCATATGTTATGCACTTAAATCAGGTCAATTAGCTGCAAAAGCCTTGATGAAGTGCATCGAGGAAAATAAATTTGATAAACAGACACTAGTAAAATACTATACAGAGCCTCTTGATAAAGAAGTTTTAAGAGAATTAAAGTATACTTCTAAAATAGAGAAAATAATGACTTACGCTACTGACGCCGTTATAGATCTTCTCAAAAAAGAGCCCGAAGTACTTAATCTGCTAGGGAAAATGCTTGAACACAGTATAAGTGATGAAAAGTATTTTAATGAAAGCAGTAAGTATGCTAGAAAACATATATCTATTGCTGCTAGAATGATGGCAGCTTTGCTCCGAGGTACTCTAAAAGGAACTTAGCGCTGTCTTTAAGTGATACATCTTTAAAGAATCCCGGCTTTTCTTTCTCTATTACTTCAACCACTTTTTCTACTGGAATAGTTCTCTGAATATAGAAGCCTATTATGCCACTTTTGTCTATAGGTCTCCATACGCTCCACCAGATATTCTCTACTCGAAGTATTTTGAAGGCTATTGCTGTAGCTGCTTCAAAGCCTCCCGACGCCATATAATAGGGATTGACTCCGCTGATAGTCTCTATTTTATCAGCGAAAGTCTCCTTACTCTCTACTGACTTAACTATGCCTTCGATAATGTATCCGTTTTCTTCTTTAATTATTTTGGACGAGAAATAAGGTGAGTGTCCGCTGAACCAGTTCCAAGCTAGAATAGAGTATACTTCCATGAAGTCGGCTACGCCTTCAGGATTGTGGTCTGAGGGATATGTTTTTCTTAAGTCTTCTGGCTTAGATAGTTCTACGAGGCATCTGCTTCCTCCCCATATTCCTAATCTGTGCAGTTCTCGATTGATATCTGCTGGATTAGTGAACTCTGCCTCTAGTTTCGCTATAAGAAACATTAAGAGCATTCTAGGAACAAGGACATGTACTGTAGGCTGAAAGTGTTTACTTAGTCTCCCGATGAGTTTAGCTAGTTCTCTTTTCACTTTGCTACCACCTCTTTTAGTTCTTTGAGATATCCTGCACCGTATAGTGACTCGACTATTGCTTTGACTAAACCATAGGGCATAGAGAGTGCTTCAGCTATTTCGCTTAAAGTAGTCTGTCCGTCACACCAAGTGAGCACTGCTAGCTCCTCGTTAGACAGCTTGTTCAGAGAAGGCATTTTTTCTTTAGGTTTAGGTACAGGAATTATGTCAAATTTAAGGAAAACAGGTTTTTCTACTTTTACTAAAGGAGCTGTTTCAACTCCTCTTATACCTCCTTTCTCGTCAATGTATATCAGAACGACATGATCTTTGTGCTGAAAAGCAAGAGAGAATAGTCCCATCTTCTTAGCCCTCTCAACGGCTTTAGCTAAAGTATCTCCTGAAATAACTATTTTTTCATTACATTGAGGACACTTAACTTTCTTGGTGAGAGACAGCATACAATAATATTTTCCAAAAAATATATTAAACATTTTCATTGGCTCGGCTAGTTTTGAACTATGCTAGTAGTACTTAAAAATACTTGTATAGAGGGTGGTCTCGAGACTTCACTCTTATACCGTAGAACCTGTTAGCATAAGAAATAATCGAAGACAACATTGCACAGAGAGGAAAAACTTCAGGTGCTTTTCTTATTGACCCGTAGATAATGAAGTCTGCTCCATAAGCTATACTGAGTCCTATGATGCCTCCGACACAGATTTTCTTAGCTTCTTGTCCAAGTTCTTTTACTCTTTTCCAGTAACCGACAACGCCGCAAGGAGCGATGCCGCAGGGGTATCCTAGTTTCTCTTTAAGGTATTTAAGTGTCTTAAGAGATAGGCCTACACTGGCTAAGTCTAGTACTGTAGGTAGAAGCAGTATATTTTCTACAGAAGAGCATTTAGCTAAAAGACCGTTTTCGCCTGAGAGCAGCTGTAGTGCTCCTTCAGGTCTAATATTCTTTGGATTAAATGTTTGCATAATAAGGTTTTTTACTTTAAGTTCTTTTAATGCTCTAAATTCTTCATCGGGAGAAACGTAGTTAATAGAAGTATATACAACTCTATCATTTAATCCGACTTCATTAACATATTTCATAGCTTCTACTCTAATTCTCCAAGTAGCTCCGTTTAAGAGAATAGGCTTATCAGTAACAGATGATACGAAGTCGATATATTTCGCGAGAGCCTGGCTTGTTTCTCCAGCCACGTCAACCATACACGGGACTCCTGTTTTATCGCTCCACTCGTCTTGAATTACAATAAGTTCTTCAGCTTTCTTTCGATCAAACTCTCCTCTAACATGGTCTTTAACTATTTTGTGCTTATGGTAGAACATGCAGCCTATTAAAACAATAGGGTTTTCTCCTTCTTTTCCACCCAAGTAGATCTCTCCTATCTTCACAGTTTTTGTAGCACTCATTTGCCTCTACTAATTCATTCGGCGAGCTGTTTAAAGAACTTTAGGAGTCTTACAACTCTATGTATATTTCTTTCATCAAGATATTTTTCTCTAGATAAAATATACTCATATACTTTACGTGGACGCAGTATAGGAACGCCTTCCCATGTTTGTTCCCGAATTTTAATATCTCCTGCAATGACTACAATAGGCTCTACGGGTACACCCAGTAAGCTGTAAAGTTTGTCTGCATAGCTTTTCACTTGAATAACAGGCGACTTAATAAGTCTTGAGTTGTGTCTAGAGAAGACTCTTTTCCACGAGCCGCCTTTACGTGGAATAAGGCGTCCCCCCTTCCAGTGCTTTACTTCAATAGCAAAAACACCTGTAGGTCCTACTACAACGAAGTCTACGTCGCCTCTAATTAAATCGACGCCAGGAAATACATGATAGCTTCTTGGAAGTGATCTTAGTCTCTTAAATACTTCCATTTCTCCCTTAACGCCTTTCCTGTAACCTACAGCTCTTTTTACACAAAAACCTGCTAGAAAAGCTAATGCTACGGAAAGAGCTGTTAGAGAAAGCCTTACTGTAAGCTCCTCTAGCGGAAGATTCCAGACAACAAGAGGTAGAAGAAACGAGAGAGCAATTAGTATAATAGCTGAGGCGGTGTAAAGCCGCGTGAGCTTAGATAGCCTTGTGGCGACTCTGCCATGTATTCTAGCCACTACTTTCACTACCCTATTGAATAAAATAAAGATTTTAGTTCCTTAAGTTACTTAACTTAAAATAGCTTCATGTACTTTTTCTAAAGGTACTGTTACTTGCTTTTTCTCCTTTAAATCTTTTATTGATATTTCTCTAGAGGATACTTCTTTTTCTCCTATTATGGCTAAGTAGCGGTATCCTGTTTTAACTGCGTACTTAATAGCGTCTCTTATACTCCTGCTAGTGTAGTCTAGTGAAGCCGAGAGACCTTTTTCCCTTAAAATGTATGCTGCTTTAACTGCTTCCTTGAAGTACTTGCCGAAGAAGAACACTAGAACTTTATTTTCTTCTTGAATCCATGGAGTTTTACCGTATTCTTTAAGTAAGAGAGCTATTCTATCGACTCCTAATGCAAATCCTGTTGCAGGAAGCCCTGGCTCTCTATACAATCCTATTAGTTCATCATAGCGTCCTCCTCCACCTATTGACAACCTGTTCCATTTTTCTCCTTTCCCACCATAGGTCTCGAAAACTAAGCCTGTATAGTATTCTAGTCCCCTGACTATCGAGCAGTCTAGTTTAAACAAATCTAGTACTCCATAGCTGTCCAGGAGCTCTACTAGTTTTTTGAAAAATTCACTTAACTCTGAATCTACATCCTTTACGAAGTCAATCGAATCTCTTAGAGGAATTAGAGTTGAGGAAAAGTCGGCTATTTTTATGCAAGTATCTTTCGGCAGGCCTAGTCTACTCAAACCGCTTAAAAATTCTTCTTCACTTATCTTCTTCCTCTTATCGATTAATCTGCAGACTTCTCCAAAAATAGTTTTGGGAACACCCATCTTACCTAAAGCTTTTTCGACAAGTCTCCTGTCGCAGATAAGTATCCTGAGGTCAGGTACATCTACTTTCTTCAAGCACTCTGCCGCTAGCGCCAGTACTTCTACGTCAGCCTCTACATTCTTTAACCCCACTAGCTCTACGCCGAATTGCCAGAATTCTCTCCAGCGCCCAGCTTGAGGCTCGTCGTATCTCCAAGCACGGCCAAAATAACACCACTTAATTGGCTTAGGTAGCTCAGGGCGAGCTGCAATAGCTCGGGCTAGAGGAACAGTGTAGTCGAAGCGTATGCCCAGCTCGCGTCCCGCTTTATCTTTAAACCAGTAAATTTCATCTACTACGCTGGGCCCGGCTTTCTTTTTAAGTATCTCTAAGTGCTCTAATATAGGTGCTTCTACAGGAGAATATCCCCAGAGAACAGCTATTTCAGTAAATTTTTCTCCAAGCCACTTTAGTGCTTTCCACTCTTCTGGCAAGTAGTCTCTAAATCCGCGAGGAGGCTGTAGCAGAGTGAATATGGATCACCTCCATTTAAAATACTGTGCGGTATATAAGCTTGTATCTTGTTTCGGCAAGTTCTATATACTAGGTTTTAAGGAAATACTCGTGGAGCCGCGGGAACGCTTCATTAGGGCTCTTTTGCTCGAAGAACCTGATAAAGTGCCGATGTTCGAGTTAGAGGTACAGATAGCGGAGAAAGTTGTCGGCCGGAAACTGATTGTAGGTGAAGATTATAAGAAAATGGTGAATGAAGGCAAGGCAGACAAGGTCTTAAAACATAATGTCGAGGTGCAAGTAGAGGTTTCGAGAAAACTGGGCTATGATGCGGTCAGGCTATACGCTGTACCTGACTTAGTTGAAGCAATTCGGCTTGCTAAAAAACTAGCTCCTGAGCTAGCAGTAATCGGGTCTGCTGACGGCACTATGAGTGTTCCCGGAAGTTACGCTGATTTCGCTAAGCTCATCCGGAGAATGAGGAAAGAGAGAGCTCAGCTCAAGAAAGAGCTCGAAGACTCTACTAGAAAAAACATCGAGTCCGCTAAAGCACAGATAGACGCGGGAGCAGACGCAATAGTAGGCTGCAGCGACTACTGTACTAACTCAGGGCCGTTTCTTAATCCAAAAGACTTTGAGGAGCTTATTGCATACTACTTAAAACAGCTTGTAGACGCGATTCACAGAAAAGGAGGACTATATATTAAGCATACAGACGGCAACTTGTGGCCAGTAATAGATATTCTTGTCTCAACGGGTATCGATGCACTCCACTCAATAGACCCTACGGCCGGCATGGACTTAGGTGAAGTTAAAGAGAAGTACGGTGACAGGCTCTGCTTATGCGGCAACATAGATATAGGCTTAATGCATAGGGGAACACCACAAGAAGTGTATAGAGCGTCAGTTGAGTGTATAAGAAAGGCGGCTTACGGAGGAGGATATATTCTCTGCACAAGCAATGTTGTTGAAATAAATCATCCGCTAGAGAATGTCCTAGCGATGTTTAAAGCGAGAGACAAATATGGAAGATATCCTCTAGTCTAAAACCTCTTCAAGCCTACAATTAAGTTGTGTAGTTTGGGTCTAAAGCGCACTATTTTCTTATTCTCTCTCGAGGGATGAACTCTGTTCGTAAGAAACACTACGAAGAGATCTAGCTCGGGGTCTATCCACAGGGATGTTCCAGTAAAACCAGTGTGACCATAAGCGAGGTCCGAAAATAGGTCTCCACAAGAAGCACCTTTATCTTTCAGCTGCCAGCCAAGACCTCTTCTAGCACTAAGTCCCTCTGTGTGACATTTAGTCATTTCTTCTACACTTCTCTTAGATAATACTCTCACTTCATTAAGTGTACCTTTATTCAACATCATTTGGGCGAAAATAGATAAGTCGAGCGCCGTCGAGAAAAGCCCGGCGTGCCCTGCTACACCGCCCATAGCGTAAGAGTTTTCATCGTGTACTTCGCCCCAAATAAGCTTTTTCCTCCACTTACATATCTCAGTAGCCGCTACTCTGTCTCTAAGTTCTCTAGGAGGATTAAACATAGTGTCTTTCATACCCAAAGGAGCGAATATATTGGCTTCTGTAAACTCTGAAAGCCTTTGTCCAGCGAGCTCTTCAACAATGTATCCTAGTAAAATAAAGCCTATATCGCTGTAAACAACGCGAGTTCCCGGCTCGTAGGTTAGGAAAACGCCTGTACATATTTCATCAATTATTTCTTCCACTGAGCTACACCTGTAGTAGAATGGTTCATGCGGAGGAAAGCCTGCTGTATGAGTTAATAAGTGTCTTATAGTTACTTTATCTTTGAAGGGACCTTTAAACGAAGGTAAGTAATCCTGAACTTTATCGTCTAAAGCTAAGAGACCTCTCTCGATCAGAATCATAATGCTAGTGGCTGTAGCTATAGGCTTAGTTAAACTCGCTAAATCAAAAATAGTGTTTTCTTTCATTGGTTTCTTTTCTTCAACTATAACAGAGTAGCCGTAAGCCTTAATGTAGCCTACTCCTTTACTGCATCCAAGAGCAATAACAGCGCCTGGATAAACATCTCCTATACCCTTTTTAATGAATTCGTCGAGTTCACTTAGCCTGTTTAGATAATATCCCATTTCAGCTAAAATTTCCTTATTAATCATGTTTTACTGAAGTAAGTGACTGCCTAAAGTATTAAAAGCTTTTATCAAAGGAAAACTGTGCTAGGAACCTTACTGAATGCAGCTGGAGTAGCATTAGGAGCATCTATAGGGCTTCTTCTACGTAGAGGTATTCCCAAGGAGCTCGAAGAGAAGATATTCGATGCAGTAGGCCTCTTTACAGTAGCCTTAGGCATAGTAATGTCATGTTCTATTGAAAGACCTGTAGCAACAGTCTTGGGACTACTAGCTGGAAGTATTTTGGGAAGCTTTCTCAAAATAGAAGAAAACTTAAGCAAAATCGGAAGCATTATAAAGAAAGAAGATACAGGAGCATTTACTCAAGGACTACTTACAGCATTCATGACATACTGCGTAGGCCCTATGACTATAATAGGGTCTATTGAAGACGGTTTAGGGGACCCTTCGATAATATTAGCTAAAGCAGTAATGGATACTACAGTCTCGATAGCATATGCTGCAGCTATGGGCTATGGAGTACTCTTCAGCTCTATACTACTACTGGCTTTCCAAGGATCACTAGCTTTAGCGGCATCATTCTTAAAACCATATTTAAGTACAGCTACGCTACACGATATAACAGGAGTAGGCGGAATTCTGCTAATAGGGCTTGCACTTAATTTACTTAAAGTAAGGAAAATAAAAGTGGGAGACATGCTCCCATCCCTAATTACTGTACCGCTTTTATCAGCTATCATAAAAACGTAGACCTTATATCGAGCTCAAAGCCAAACTACATGTGATCATAGAGTTCGATGGAAAGAGACCTAGAATAGGAAGAGAGTGCTTCATAGCAGAGTCAGCTCAAATAATAGGAGATGTAGTAGTAGGAGACAAAACTATTGTACTATTTAATGCAGTTATAAGAGGAGATCTAAATAAAATAATTATAGGAGAAAAGTGTTCAATTCAAGATAATGTAGTAATTCACGCGACACTTGAGCATGAAACAGCAATAGGAAATGAGGTTGCAATAACTCATGGATGTGTTCTCGAGGGATGCGAAATAGGCGATAGAACTTTACTCGGCATGGGTGCTGTAATATTAGATGGAGCAAAAATAGGTAAAAACTGTATAATTGGAGCTGGTGCAGTAGTACTCAATAACACTGTAATACCCGACAATAGCATTGCTGTGGGAGTACCAGCTAAAGTAGTGAAAAAAGTCTCTGAAGAACACTTAAATTACATTGAGCGAGTTATAAGCGAGTACCAGAAGCTGAGAGAAAAATATCTAAAAATTCTATCAAAATAATATTGCGAAAATATTTCTCTCTAGATTTAGTTATTTTAAATAAATGTCAAAGAAATCTAAAAATAAGGGAAAATACGTTAAATTAGCTAGAAAAAATTACTCGTGCAAGGACAGGTGACCTACACTATATTAGAAAGGAATAAATTTTCTGGAAAATATCTTACTTGATGATGAGAAACCCTCGGCAGATTAATGATGAGGGTCTGGAGCTCTGAGATGTGTTATGTTCATTAATATAGTATTTTTATGAGCGGGGGTCAACTCTGTGCACATGGCGATGTTTGTATTTATAATATGTTACTACAATGCCTATGTCTGGCTAAAAACTATATTATATTTATGTTTTTATACAGATAGCTCATACATTATTGCTGAAAAGGTTTTAAATGTAGGGAGTATAATTTAGCGGAAGCTCATATGGTTAGCCACTATGAGCTGAAGCAGAAGTTCCTCAATCACCCTTACATACGAAGGCTATACGAAGAAGTGTACAATAAGTATTTAAAAAATGCTTCTGATTTAAATAAGCTGGAAGAAATTGCTGAAAAATTTTATAACAAGGAAGGGGAGCTTCTACATAAGATCAAAGTAGAATTACAGAACGGAGTAGGATTAAAGAAATACATCGACTTACTGAGAGACTTTGCTTTAGCACTAGTGTTAAGAGATTACCTGGGGTGCTTTAAGGAAGTACATGAAGGAAAAAGCGGTATACTCTACTTAGCTGAGAAGCAGTTTGTGGCTAAAATGAGGGAACTTAGGTTAGATTATGATGAGATTTTCGATATAATCAAGTACGCTATGCACCCATGTTTACCTTATGAAATGGGTATTGAGAAAAATTGTCACTTGGAGAAAATGCTAGAGCTCTTCGATGAAAAGAGAAAAAAGGCCATAGAGAACTGTGTTAAATGTTTGCAGAAAATAGCTGTGTTGAATAGTATGGATGAAACTAGGGAAAAAGAAATAAGAGAAATAATTAGTATAGTTTTGCGCAAAAAACTCTACTTGCTTACAGCTTATCTTCTTCTCTATATAACTAGACCTAAAGTAGATCACGTCATATAGTGCTTTTGAGCTCTAGCCACTAAGCTTTTAGCGTAGTTAAGTAGCTACTGTAAATTCTTCTCATTCTTAGCCTCGACTGTTATTCTGATTAAAGGCTGAGTATTTGAGGCTCTTATTAGGAACCAGCCTTTGTCTGTGTAAACTTTGACGCCGTCTATAGTGTCTACTTTCTTGAATTTGGCTTTAAGTTCGCTAGAAATTGCCTCAACGACCTTAAATTTAATGGAGTCTGGGCACTCTAAAGAAACTTCAGTAGAAAGGTAGGTGGGTAGTTTATCAAAGAACTTTGAAATAGGTTCTTCTAGCTTGCTGCATATTTCGAGAAGTTTTGCTGCAACTAAAATAGCGTCATCAAATAGTCTCAAACTAGGTATAGTCATATGTCCGCTGCGCTCAAAGCCTAGTACTGCTTTGTGCTTTTTAACGGCTTCAATTATGTAGAAGTGGCCCACGGGAGTTCTGATAACTTTAAGTCCTTTTTCCGAAGCAACGTCGTCTATAATACTTGAAGTATTAACGCTGGCTACAATAGTGTCGCCAGGCTTGGTATCTAGAAAGCTTACAATGAGAGAAGCTGTCTTTTCGGGTTCAGTGTAGCGCCCTTTATCATCAATCACTACTACTCTGTCGCAGTCTCCGTCAAAAGCTAATCCCAAGTCAAAGTTACCTTTAGATACAAGCGCCATTAGTTCTTTGAGCTTACTAGGCTTAGGCTCAGGTTCTCCTAGAGGAAAAAGCCCGCTAGGCTCTCCATGTATTATTTTGTACTCGCAGCCAAGTTTTTCAAGCAGAGACTTGATGATTGTTCCCGCGGCACCATTCATGCAGTCTACTGCTACTCTTATTTTCTTTTTAACATCTACTTTAGATAAAACGAAGCTTAAGTAGTCGTTTTTTATGTCCAATATCTCATATGACCCTATTTTTCTCCAGTCGAATTTCTTGAATTTTCTTTCAATAAAGATTCTCCTTATCTTGTTATCTAATTCTTTCGAGTACTCTCCTCCTTCTTTAAAGAACTTTAGTCCATTATACTCTGGAGGATTATGCGATGCTCCAACCATAACGCCTATTTTTGCTTTAAGTTTCTCTACTGCATAGCTTAGAACACCTATAGGAACTACACCAGTAGCCCTGACATCTACTCCGCGGGAAAGTACTCCGCTCACAAAAGCTTTTTCACATATCTCTCCGTGAACTCTAGCGTCTCTACCTACTACTACAAAGTCTTCTGCCACTGTGCCTACAGCTTTACCGAAACTAAGGTAATCTTCTAGCGTCAATTCGTATTCTACAACTCCTCTAATATCGTAGGCTCTGAAAAATGAAGGAATCTCCATATAGTAGTTACTAGCGGCAAATGTATTAACATTACTGTAGCCAGCGTCATCATTTAAACAGATAGGTTTATTTAAATTTCTATGAGTTTTACTCTGTGCCGAAAACTCTTTCAGAAAACTGTAGCGTGAAAGTAGAAAATAGGAAAGTTTTCTTACTAGGAGCTAACTACTGGAATAGAAAACACGATATTTTGATGTGGAGAAAATGGGACAGGGAAACAGTTAAAGATGATTTGAAGAAAGCTCGAGAAATAGGGCTTAAGGTACTAAGGGCATTTATTCTAGCTGAAGATTTTGCAGAAACAGATGGCTCACTTAAAGAGGATTCTGCAAGAAAGCTCGAAGAATTCTTGAATATTGCGCAAGAAAATGGGCTAATAATTTTCTTGACGCTTTTAGTAGGCCACATGTCTGGAAAGAACTGGGGCTTTCCATGGGACTCAGAAAACAAAGTATACGAAGTAGATGTACTAGAAAAAACAAGAAAGTTCGTAAGAGAAGTAGTAAGGCGTTTTAAGAATCATCCTGCTCTCGGCGGCTGGATTATTTCAAATGAGATAACGTTAGTAGCTAAACCTGAGAAGCCTGAACAGTTCTATAACTGGCTTAGAACACTCTACAGAGACATTAAAGAAGAGGATTCTCACCACATTGTTTCGTTAGGAGACTCCACTACACCATTTTCTACACTGCTCACGCCGGAGAAAGTAGAGCCTTACGTAGACTATTTTTCGCCACACCTATATCTGTACGACGATAATCCTATCAGACACACGATGACTTATCTCGCCGTACTCGAGTACTGTAGAAGTCTTAAAAAGAAGCCAGTAATCTTGGAAGAGTACGGTTTTCCAACAAATCTTTATACAGAAGAGAGCCACGCTAGATTCATTGAAATAGTTCTCGTAGGAGCACTAGCCGTAGGAGCTTCAGGAGCTTTCATATGGTGTTTCTCCGATTTTCCTGGAGAAGAAGACGAGCCTTATCTCTGGGAGCCTCATGAGCTAGCCTTTGGCTTAATTAAAGCTAATGGAGAAAACAAGAAGGCAGCTGAATCAGTTAAAAGAGTAAGTGAGCTCCTTGAAATACTCGACTTAAATCAGTACACGCTGCCTCAAAGAGATATAGAAATAGTAGTTCCTGCCGTACTCTATAGAGATTATCCTTTCGTATTTGAGAATAACTACGAGGTATTTAAGGCTCTTTCGCAGGCATATGTTTTGGCAGAACAAGCTTCTCTTCAAGCAACATTTATTAGAGAAGACGATATCGAGAGTAGCGAGAGTAAAGTAATAACCGTGCCAAGTTTACCTCGATTATTGACGAGAACCTGGAGAAAGCTACTTAAACTAGCTGAAAAGGGACGGCTAGTCTACTACTCTCATTTGAGGTATACTAATCATCCGCATGTATCTTCATGTCACATATGGGAAGAACTCTTCGGCGTACAGCCTTCACTTAAAGCAGGTATGAGGGCAGAAACTCTAGACTACTTGTACATAAGGTTCGACGACTGGGTGCTAAGAATACCTGAAGTAAAAAGAGACCTCGGTAGCACAGGTTTCGTGCCTGTAGACGCTAAGCCGATTGGATTCGCATACAGGAAGCCAGTATTCTTCGAGGCCTCGAGAGGCTCAGGATATACAATGCTATCGGCGCATCCAATAGAGCTTCACTTAGCTTATACGAGTATACACAATAACGCCTATAAGCTCTACGAAAAGCTAGCTTCCAAGGTAGGAGTAAAGCCATTTTACAAAGCAGACAACCCTGCAATACAGGTAAAGTACTGGCTCAAAAAAGGCGAGCCTAAAATACTATTTCTACTAAACCACTCTTATACACCATTGAAAACAAGGCTGACAGGCAAAATTATATGGGGGAGAGGCGAAAAAGAAGACAACTTAATAAAAATTGAGCCTAAGAGCGCTGTAGTACTAGAGCTTTAGAACACTTAGTATTTCTTTCTCAATTTTCCCCATATTTTCTTTAAGTTTTCCTTCAGCTAAATACGCTGTAAACATTTCAAATAACTTCTTGTAATCGTTCACCGTGAAGTTTGTTTTTCTAAAAACCGAATAGCCTTGAAGTTCCTCAAACTGTTTTTCAAGAGACTCAACTGTGATTAATCTACTCGGCTTCTCTTTCATTAACTCACTTGAAACTACTCTTTCAAGAAATCTCGCTAATATTTCACTTAAGGCAAGTCTTTTTTCAGGATCCTTTTCTCCGAGTATCTCGTTTAAAACCGAATGAGCTATCTCATGTATGATGACGTGAATAGAGCTATCAAAGTACTCTTTAATTATCATAAATGCTTTCTCGTCATTTACTTTAACTCCGCTTATTTTCTCTATTTTTTCACAAATGATTGGAGCGTATTTTTTGATTTCAGAAAATAGCTCGGAGAAATATTTCTCTAACTCTTTCTCTAATTTTCTCTGCACATAGAAATGGTGCTTTTCTCTGGTTTCCAGTCTGCTTTTCATTTTCTTGATTTCTTCAGCTAGTTCTTCAACTTTTTTGAGTTCTTTTTCTTCTTCTAGGCTCATAGTATCAAAGTATATAGTTTTATAGAAATATATAAGTTTTTCTATTTCTATAGAATTATGTAGTAAGATAGTTTTAGCTGCTGTAGAAAGAGGCCTAAGCAGACTAAGTGCCCGTAAGATAAATGAGGAACATTTATGTCTGGAAGCCTTATGTCTTTCCCAAAGATTTCCACCGGCTTTCCTTTATCGTCTCTAAACACTTTAGCACAGGCTTTAAGACTGAAGCAAAGGGTTTGTGGCCCCTAATTCTATAGAATTATGTAGTAAGACTGAAGTAAAAAGTAAAAATCTTTCAGACATAAATGTTCCATTTAAATATGACTAGTAATTTAGGCCACAAAACCTGCGCCTTCTATAGGAACGCATATTAAGACTCCTGTCCTAGGTTTGCCGTACTTATCGTAGTACTCTCTATAAAGTATGTCAACTACTTCTTTGATGTACTTTTCGTCAACTAATGCTATTACACATCCTCCTAAACCTGCTCCAGCTAACTGCGCACCTATAACTCCCTTTTGACGCAAAAGAAGGTCTACAAGATAGTCTGTTTCCTTTATACTACATCGATAGGCTCCGGGCTGCATAAAGAGCTGTTTTTCCGGATTATCACCAGGTAGCTTGATTAAATAATCTAAGTAGTCGTCGGTAGCACTCCACTTCCACTCTTTTTCAACGCTATCACTGTACTTTACTACTCTATCTCCATCGTGTGAGATCTTCATAAGCTCACCGAATTTTTCCACATCACCTTTAGACAATATGTCGTAAACTATTCGGCTTCGCTCACATTCAGCTATGCCGAAGAAACAAACATCTCTTATAGCATAGCCTTCAGCAGGCTCTTTATGTTCTCTAAAAATCTGTTTAAGCCGCTCTTTTTCTTCAGGAAGTATTTCAAGTATTTCTTTTCTACTAGCTCTTAAGGGCAGAGATTTCAGCATAGAGTATATTGTATTTAAGTCAAAGTTCAGTGTATTTATATCCCTCAGATACTTGACTTCAGAAAGTAGCTTTGGATATCTTTTCTTAAGAATCATGAACCCTATTTCATAGCACGCTACTCTCTGATTAAAAATATCTTTAGCTCCAGTCATCTTTTTTGCTTCAACAAAAGAATTGCAGACAAGTACTCTATAGCCTGAAGGAAACTTTGCGTAACTTATTCTCAGAGGGAAGAAGCCTATGTGTGAAACATAGCCAGCTCTACCCCATATCATTGCTGCGTGGTCGCCGCAGCCACCACGGGTTCCCACATACCACTCACTGTAGCCGCAGAGCTCTATAAGCCGTTTCTTAGATATCTTTAGGTTATTTGCGGCGATAGTAGCAAGATAAGTTGCCACAACAAGTGCTGATGAAGACGAGAGACCAGCAGACATAGGTATATCTCCGTAGAAAAGCATGTCGAGTCCTCTGAGTTTCCTCAAGTACCATTCATCGTCAATACGGTAGTATTCCTGCAAATAGACTATAGATTTAATGTAATTAATCCAAGACTTTTCTTCGCCCCTACAAGCTCTTTCCTCGTACTTTACTTGAGTCCACTTTCTCCACTCATCAATACTCTTAATCTTCTTCTCGGGGAGCTCTTCACTGAGCTTAAATTCTCCTCCTGGAAACTTTTCTTCATAGTAGTTTTCTACTTTAAATAGATCGTCTTCACGTGAAGAAGCTACAAGCACGACTTCTCTGTTAAAAGTAATAGGATTAACATATCCTCCTCGGTGGTCGACGTGCCGGCCCATTAAATTCACTCGTCCAGGTACTCTTACTAAAAACACTTTTCTCGAGCCATATTTATCTTTAAATCTATTTAAAACATCAAGGTATATTTTCTTACGTTCTTCAATTATATCAGGATAGTCTCCGAAAATTTTGCTGAAGTCTATTTGATTTTCTTTAATGCGCTCTAGGAGCTTCTCTATTTCCTGCGGCTTAGGGTAAGTCACTAGCTCTAAGTTGGGGTATCCGGACTCAATAACTTGTCCGTATAGTTTCTCGCCTACTACTTTCGAATTAGATTCTATTAAACAGCACGAAATCTCGCTATTCTTTATATATACGTTTTCGGAAATAATGCTGTCTTCGATAACAGAAAATTCAACAGTAGTATTATTCTCTAAAACAGTCTTTTCCTCGAATCTCTGTTTTCCTTTAACTACTATCTGTTTCACGTTATAGGCTTAGTATTTAGCACTTAAATTATTAGCCGGGAATTATAATATAGTCTACTCGCAAGTCTATTTTGCGGTAGCCTGTAATATCTGTTAAAAGTGTTTTAAATTCATTTAACTCTGATACATTCAAAAGCTGTTTAGAAAGCTCGCTCTGTTTTAAAAGGAAGTGAATCACTATATCAACTTGTTTACCTTTAAATGAAACTGAAACAAGAATTCTGCTTTCTGAAACATTGAAGTATGTTGCAGCAGCTGTTCTCACTATGTGCGATACTTCACTCAAGTTTCTTGTGTAAAATACTGTTTCATATACTGATAGACTCTGTAGAGTAATGTATGCTAGCATAAATATTACGAAGGAGTAGAGAATTACGTGTGATTTATATTTTCTGAGTTTCTTCCACAGAACAGCTCCGGCGAAGAATATTGTATTGAGTAAAAGACCCAGCAAAGCTACTCTAGAGAAATAGTATATTTTAAGCAAAATTGCTAATGATCCCCATAGAGCTATATTAACTAGAAGAGCGGAGGCTGCAGCTTTTCTCTGCTTCTTGCCGCTAGCTATTTTTACTAACAGTATTGCTAACCCAAGAACTAGTAAAGCTGAAACGGCTATCGAAAGAGTCGGCGAATACATAGCTATAGCGTATGTACTGACACCTATTTTTTCCATAAGTTGTGAAACAAGTTGATCGATTATCGAAAGCATATATGATACTGCAAAAGAAATTTCAGCTAAAGATAAGGTAAGGCAGATTGACGCAGAGATTGTTACCGGCAAAACGATATACTTGAGGAATATTGAAGTAATGTTCTTAATATATGGAGTAATAGTTCTAACAAGTTCTTTAAAACTTCCTATCTGTGTATCAATAGGAGTTTCAATATTTAAGCTGACGTTGACCCAGTATTTTACTAAAGTCAAAATTTTAGTAAAAAGAACCTTAAGATAATCTGCCTCATTTATATCAAAAAGTCCTCTTATGTATTGCGATATTATCTTGATTACCGGTAGCAGGACATAGATTCTCGCCGCTAAGTATGCTGAAAGCTTTATTGCAAGCAAGTTAGCTATAAGTAGCGAGAGAGCGCCTAAAGCTATATCAGCTCTCTTCAATGCAAGACCTATACCTATAGTAGAGGCTGGAGGTACAAGAGCTATAGCTATAGCTGCGCCAACTAAAATAGCATAGTTTTCTTTGCCACCTATAAGCGATACTACTGCAGCCAAACCCGAGCCTACGGCAATAACTAGGTCTGCAAAATTAGGTCTAGCTCTCTCCATAATTAAAGGAGTTTCAGAGAGCGGAATAACCATAGAAGATATTTTAGCTATCAAAAGAGATTCTATAACAACTAATGCTACTAAAATAAACTCGTTTTTAAGGCTTTTTAAGTACTTTGCTCCTTCCTTCTTTTCTTCTGCTAGCAGTAGCCAGTCAAATGTGCTATAAACAGAGACAGAAAGTAGAGGAGCTATGATCATAGCTCCAATTACTGTCACGGTATTATTCATTAGAAGTCCTACTGTTGCCATAAGAGCCGAAAGACTAGCTAAAATAAGTGTGCGTATATCTAGCGAAGCTTGTTCTTTAGCTTTTTCTAAGAGAGTTTTTTTGGCTGCTTCAACACTCTCCTTAAGATTCTCAACAATATTTCTTTTAGTCAAAAGAACTATGTTGTTTGTCCAAGAATCAGTACTCGAGACATAAAGTGGAAAAACTATAAAGAAGATAAGCATGAAAATAAAAGTTCCCAATGAAGCTATACTTAGCCAAAAACTGTAAACCAAGTATGGATCATAGGATAAGCTTTTATCAATTGCTGAAAATAATTTGTGTAGTAGAATATAGTCTTGAGAAATAGTTATTTTTCTTTCTAAATCATTAAGCAAATTTTCTGCTTCTTGATAAAAAATAGCACTTTTACTTATATTATTTTCTTTATATGCTCTAAAAGCAGAACTTAGTTTTTCGCTCAATTTCCTAAAGGAACTCTTTAGACTTAAGGCAAGCGGTGTTTCCTCTTCAAGAATATCTTCCACTTCAGCTTTCAAAGTAACATATTTTGAGAGAAGTAAATATAGATCTGTCTGCGTTGGAGCAATAAGTATTTCCTTAAATGAAGAACCTAGTACTCGTCCGCCAGAAAGTACTTCTACTTTAAGACGATATTCTCCAGGAGGATCTCTTTCAGAAATATAAAGTGTTTCAGAAATAGATTCAGTGCTATTATTTAAATAAACTTGTTTTACTACTGACCAGTAAATATGATCATTTTTTTGTAAAGAAATTTTTACATAAACTCTCCCTAAGTTAACTTTAGTGGAAAGGTCTATTTTACAGAATATTTCCGATGGCTTCAAATATGTTTTCTGAGGAATAAAAATAGATACAGAGACAAGTGAAGGATAAGTAAATGTGAGCAACAGTAGATAGAAAACTATCAGCAATGTACACGTTGTAGTTGCTTTACGCACAGTGCTTAAGACGAGTAGAGCTATAAGATTCTTTCTCTCGAGAGCTTTGACTATGTAAGCGCATAGGTTTATCTTGATGCTAATAATTCAAGCAGATAATTGAACTAACATCAGTAATGCATGGTTTACTTAATAGAAATACTTATCTACTTCGCTTCGGTATATCTGATACTGGTGCAAAGTTTGAGAGAAAAGGTCCTTAAGATAATTAAGAGAGCTTACTCTGAAGGAAGAAAAATTCTTCTCCCTCATGAGGCTGAGGAAATCTGCAAATGCTACGGGATTCCTGTACCAAAATCCGGTTTTGCTAAAACCGCAGAAGAAGCTGTTAAAATAGCTAGTGAAATAGGATACCCTGTTGTACTTAAAATAATTTCACCGGAAATAGTTCATAAAAGCGATGTTGGAGGAGTCGCTTTAAACTTATCTTCTCCGGAAGAAGTTAAGAAAGCTTTCGAAGAAATGCTGGAAAAAGTAAGTAAAGTTAATCCCAAGGCAAATATTCTAGGAGTCTATGTTCAAAAAATGCTACCCAAAGGCAGTATCGAAGTAATCGTCGGAGGACTCAAAGACCAGACATTTGGTCCAGTAGTTATGTTCGGGCTAGGCGGGGTTTTCGTCGAAGTACTAGAAGACGTTACTTTTAGAGTAGCACCTCTTTCCAAGAGAGAAGCACTTGAAATGATCAAAGACATCAAAGGCTATAAAATTTTAAAAGGATTTAGAAACTTTCCTCCAAGAGATCTTGAGGCAGTAGCCGACATTATAGTGAAGGCATCGCATATAATTTACAATAACCAAGAAATAAAAGAAATGGATCTTAACCCAGTAATGGTCTACGAGAAAGGCAAAGGCGCATATGTTGTAGACGCCAGAATAATACTAGAATAAATACATGAAATTAGACGCGTCTGTAGGGTTTTTACTGGCCTTTTCACTAAACCTAGTTTTCACATTAATGAAGAATTATGTTGCAGCCCGCATAACCTCGTATTTTATTCTCGCAACAACTATTGTCATATTTAAAGCACGTAGCTTCAAACTAGGCTTAAATGCAGAGTCTATAGTAGCAGGACTTTTCTACTCGATTCTTCCTCACTATTTCAACCTAATGATTTTAGGTCTGGCTAATGAAGTGTCCTTTATTGCATTAAACTCAATGCTCATTATACCAAATTTATTTACTTCTATTATAGAGGAACTCTACTTTAGAGTACTCCTTTACGATACACTAAAGAAAAGTTATTTTAAAACATCATTGATGTTTTCTCTATTTCATTTATCTCTTTATACTTTCAATGAAGCTATTCTTTCACTAATTTTAGTAGCATTTTATTTTTCTCTTGGAATAATTTTTCAAGTACTGTATGAAAAGCATGGTTTTGCTGCATGTTCTACTTCTCACATAGCATTCAATATAGTTGCTTCAATGTATTTAGTTAATTTAAAATATTTATGTTTAGCTGTAATAATATTTACAACTATGGCTACGGCTTTAATAATTAAAGAAATTATTTATAGATATTAAATAAAACTTAAGTAAAAAGTAAATTTATAAAAATGAACTTATTTTTTAGTAAGTCTTTCCTGTGAGAGAAGCTATTGTCGGCGAGTTTACTCCA
Organism: Thermoprotei archaeon; assembly: GCA_003649445.1. The sequence goes on from QMRV01000015.1 coordinate 42,569, forward strand.
GTTGCTATAAACATTATCTTTGGGTACTGTAACCCTTTCTCTAGTCTTAGGCCCCAGAATGTTCTCTCAATCTTATACTTACTTGTTATTATTTGGTTGGCGGCAGATGCCTCTTCTAGAGTAGTTTTCTCAGGAGCTACTACATATATTAGAGCTGACTCAGCGTCACTGAGGTCTGCGTCAAGTAGCTTGTTTTTTATGGCATTGTTTGCCGCTTCAGATACTTTGAGTCCTACACCGTGTCCCACCATTCCTAGTCCAGAGTCTCTGCATGCCGAAATAATGTCTGCGTAGCTGATGCTAATTAAGCTTGGTTTTGTAACTAAGTCAATAATGGACTTAAGAGTACTTACAAGTATTGAGTCCATAAACTTGAAAGCGAAGTTTACTGGAATTCCTCCTATCTTATTTAGTAGTATATCGTTTAAGTTTGTTATTGTTAAGTCTGCTACGTCAAGTATTTTAGTTAACCCGTATCTAGCGTTGTCGAGACGATTCACTCCTTCGAATGTGAAGGGTAGTGTTACTAGTGCTATTCTTAGTGCGTCTGGGAATCTGTTTCTTAGTTCTTCTAGTAGTACTGGTATTCCTCCGCTTGCTGTACCACCACCAAGACCACCAGTAACTATTACAATGTGTGGAGAGCCAATCGCGTTTATTACTCTATCAATATCGTCTCTCATTGCTGCTTCTCCTAGACTTGGGTTTCCTCCTGTTCCATGTCCTCTTGTTATTGTTTGCCCAATTAATATTTTATTGGGTACTTTAACTGACTGTAAGTGAACAGCCTCAGT
>QMRV01000016.1 GCA_003649445.1 Thermoprotei archaeon
GTTATGAACTCTTTAAGCTCCTCTATATCTTCTGCAAGTCGAGCTACTCTCATAACTCTGTCTCTAACCGCCGCGCCTACTCCTTGGCGAGTACTCCCTATTTTCTTAGTCAGATGCTCGTTTGCCATTTCCTCTTCAACGTGCCTTCTCTCAACAATGCTACAATGTTGGTCAATGCCAACTCTGTTTTTTATGTTAAAACATTCGAGCTCTTTTAGCTCACTAAAAAATACGTCAAGCCTTAAGTTGGCTCCTGGAGCTATCAGTAATCTGGCTTCTTTGTTCACAAAAGCTGAGGGAATAATTCTCAGCTTATACTCTCGACCCTTGTATACTACTGTATGTCCAGCGTTAACAGACCCTGTTCTAACAGAAACTTTTACTTTATCTGCCAGTGACAAATAAGCACAAATTTTTCCTTTTCCTTCGTCTCCAAAAAAACCTCCAACAACTACCGCCAACATTACTTAACGACCTTTGTGAGCTTAGTGGGACTATCTGGGTTTAATCCGCGAGCTATACTTGTGTGATATGATAGCAGTTGAATAGCTTTCACAGTGTATAGTGTTGCATATATGTCATCCTTTATAGGTATGCTTATTGCTTCGCTTGCAAAGTCATCTACTTTTATTTCTTCGCTGTGAATAGCTATTATAGGTGGCTTGTACTGTTTGAGCTTTTTAATGACTTTTTCTGCTCGCTCTCTAGCTGTTTTATTGTGAAGAATTATGATGACAGGAGTGCTTTCATCTACTAGCTGCACGGGTCCATGCAGGAATTCTCTTAGGGCAAATGCTTCTGCGTGAATACAGGCCGCTTCCTTAAATTTGAGTCCAGCCTCTAGGGCAATTGGATAACATTTTCCAGTTCCCAGCACGTAAAGGTCTTCGGCTCCCTTGATCTCACTGCTTATTTTTTCAGCTTCCTTGTCTATTTCGGGCAGAATCTTCTTTAAGTCTTCAGCAACTTCAGCCAATCCCTCTCTAATGCGCTTATTCTCCTCCTTAATACTCGCTGAAATCATTATTGCCGCAGCTATTTGCACATCAAAGGTCTTTGTAGCGGTAACTGCTTTTTCTTCACCAGCTCTTGTTACTATAGAGAAATCGGATATCTTGGTTAGAGTACTTCCAGGAGTATTGGTTATTCCGTAGATCCTCGCCTTGCTTCTGTCAATTTTTTCAAGAGCCTCGATTATATCGCCGCTTTCACCTGACTGGCTGTAAGCTATTACGGCATACTTGTCTAATTCAGGGTTCCAGAGAAGATATTCTGAGGCCGGAATTGCCGTGCTTTCTACTTTTCCTAAGGCACTTAAATAGTATTGTAGCACTAAGCTTGCATGAAAACTCGTTCCACTTCCGATAATATGTATTGCCTTAAATTTGCCTTCAGGAATTTCTCGAGCTATTTTCTCAGCATTGTCTTTTTCCTCGCTTAAAGTTTTCAGAATAGCGTCAGGTCCCTCGTAGATCTCTTTATACATGAAATGCTCCTTAGACACAATAAGTGATAACATAACGAGGCTTTATAAACTTAGCCGTAAAGAGAATAAATATTATTTTATGGTCTGCCAATATATTATTGAAGACAGTGAGAACACTACCTTTCGCAGCATTTGTGGGACTAGATGATCTAAAACTCGCATTAATGTGCTTAGCCGTGAATCCGCAAATAAGGGGGCTTTTAATACTAGGTCCTAAAGGTACAGGAAAATCAAGCATTGTTAGAGCTTTTGCAGACTTGCTACCTGAAATTCCTGTAGTCAAGGACTGCCCCTTTAACTGTAATCCATTCGATGTAAGAGAAATGTGTGATAACTGTAGAAAAAGACTCGAGAAATACGGGAAACTTCCAGTCGAGTACAAGAAAATGAAGGTCGTGGAACTTCCTATAGGCGCCACTGAGGACAGCGTATTGGGTACAATAGATATTGAGCGCACATTAAAGGAGGGAAGAACAGTATTCGAACCTGGTCTTCTAGCTAGAGCCAATAGAAATATCTTATACATAGATGAAGTTAACTTGCTTCCAGATCACCTCGTAGACATAATATTAGATGCCGCTGCATCTGGATGGAGTATTATTGAAAGAGAAGGAGTATCCCTAAAACATCCCTCTAAGTTCATTCTCATTGGCAGCATGAATCCCGAAGAAGGTGAACTCCGTCCCCAGCTACTAGACCGTTTCGCTATTTGTGTTAAACTACATACAATCAAAGACCCTAAGCTCAGAGCCGAAATAATAAGATTAAACTTGCTCTTTGACGAAAATCCTTCAGAAGTATTTAACATGTTTGAAAAAGCTCAAGAAGATATTAAACACAAGATAATACGTGCCCGCCATATTTTACATAGAGTCACTATAGGCGAAGATACTCTTTTGCTAATTGCTAAAACATGTAGTATACTAGACGTCGACGGCTACAGACCAGATATAGTAACAGCTAGAGTTGCCAAGACAATAGCAGCACTTGACGGAAGAACTGAAGTCACTATAGAAGATGTATCTAAGGCGCTTAAACTTTCTTTAGCGCATAGAACTAGGGCTGGCGGGCTTAAGCCTCCTCCAGAACCTCTTGAGATAGATAAGGCTCTCCGCGAAGCCACTAAAGAAATGCAGCTTTTTTCAAAAGCTTCTCCTAAAGATTCTATAAAAACAAAAAAAGATACTACCCACTGCTTCTCCTTTTCGAGAACTGCACAACATAAAATAAAGAACATTAAATGGAATTTACTTAAATTCAAGTTTTTTCGCTATATAATTTTTACAGTTATAATAACTCTATTAATAATAATAGCATTAATAGATATAAACCTGCTTATATTAACACTCATACTGCTACTGCTATTGGACGCCTTCCTATCTAGAAAGAAGTATTTTTCAGACACAGCCATAATTGCATACAGCTCTAAAGGCTTCATTGCAGATTATTCACAGTCTCTCCCTCGCAAATTTCCAAAAAGACCCATTATTTCCAAAGGAGTAAAGTTCTTTAAAGAAGAAATAGATGTCTCTAAGTTAATTGAACTGGGCATAACATACAAGACCTTGCATGCGAGAAAATATGGTCGAGAGAAAATAAGATCAGGTGGCAGGATTCTAGGCCATATTCTTCCACGCAAACTATCAAAAGATATTAATATACCAGCTTCTCTGCGTACAGCTGCGAGACGAAAAAGGAGTCTCAAAGTATCGCCTGAAGACCTTAGAGCAAACTTAAGAGAAGGCAGAGCAAAAATAACGCTAATTGTCGTGCTGGACTGCAGCGCATCAATGATATATTCTCTTAAGGAACTGAGGAGAGCCTTGTATGCCATAAGATGTCACGTTCTCAAGAAGAGAGACCGCATATCCCTCATTGTCTGCAAAGGCTACAGCGCTCACTTAATCCTTCACCCAGTAACTAACTTCAATTTATTTGAACAAAAGCTATCAAAAGTAGGGCTTAGCGACTTCACTCCACTAGCCTCAGGTCTGCTAGAGGCATACAAACTTGCTTTGACAGAAAAAAGGAGAGGCTATATCCCCCTAATAGTACTTATAAGCGATGGCAATGCAAATGTACCTTTGCCAAAGCCAATATCGGCTTTCCACTACTATTCACTAGATCCTGCTGTAAACGATTTAATTGAAGTAGCTAGACTAATAGCTAAAGCAGAAATACCTATGGTAGTTATAAATACTAGGCATAAACTACCACTATTTTCTTACACTTCATACGAAATCCTTACAGGAACAGAAGTAATGCTAAAAATAGCAAAGACTACTAAAGCGACCTATATATCTCTCACCGAATAAAATCGTTTAAAATATACACAGTTTAGACCTGCCCACCGAAATAATTTCTTTTACTTTAGCATGTTTTCCTTCTTCCTTAAATCATTCAAGAACACTTTTCCTCCATTAGCTCTGTACATCATGAACATTACTGGACAATCTCTGCCACCATTAAAGCAATATTGCTCAAGCCTACTTTTACGTATTCTCCAGTCCTCCGGAGATAATAGAACACAGCGCTTACCGTCCCCTGTCTGCTGAAGGAACGGACACTGACTCCCCATGGTGAGGACTATATCCCGAGAACAATAAATAACTATTCTTTCAAAAAACTCTGTACTTCCGGTCTATGAAAACAGCACCGAGATTAATGCGCACAGTTTATTAATTTTGCCTTAAATATACTTCACGACATGCCAGCTAATCTTCCAGCAGAAGCTAAGGCTAAGTGGAGAAAATATCTTGAAGCAAGAACTCCTGAAGAAAAACTGAAAGCGCTTCAGGAGTTCTTGTCGGCAGTACCTAAGCACAAAGGCACAGAGAAACTAGTATCGCAAATAAGACATAAGATCGCTGTACTGAGGAGAGAAATAGAGGAAAGTAAGAAAAGAAAAAAGGGCAAGGGACCGAAATTATTTGTTGAAAAAGAAGGAGACATACAGATTGTTATAATTGGCTTTCCGAATAGTGGAAAAAGCACTCTTTTATCAAAAATAACAAATGCAAAAACAGAAGCTTCAGAGATACCCTATGCCACTAAGAAACCTGTACCTGGCATGGCCGTACATAAAGACATATATATACAGCTAGTAGACACACCTTCACTATCAGAAGACCCTTACAAATTTACTACTATTGACAGACAGGTAGCCACACTGATTCGCAATGCAGACGGAGTGATAATAGTTTTAGATGCACTTAACAATCCTATAAATCAATTCTATCTCTTAGAAGAGAAATTAAAGAACTTGAATATAATATTTAAAAAACCAAAGGGAATAGTAAAAATAGAAAGAAAAAGATCAGGAGGAATAATGGTTGTAGGGGAATGCAAAAACTTCACTAGAGACGATGCTGTAAATTTACTTAGAAGCTATGGTATATATCACGCGGTAATAAAAATAGTGGGAGAAGTAACTTTAGACGACATAGAAAACGCTCTCTTCGAAAGCACTGTGTATAAGCCTGCAGTAATCCTAGTTAATAAAAGCGAAGCTCTATCAGATGAAGACAAAAAAGAAATAGTTAGAAGCATAGGTATTACGTGTTCCGTGTTTTTCGTCTCATGCATTACAGGCGATATAAACATAGGAGAACTATTTGATACACTAATGAAGCTTCTAGACCTAAATAGAATATACTTAAAGGAGCCTGGAAAACCCCCTTCAAGAAGACCACTCGTTGTTAAAGGCTTAATTAAAGTCTCAGAATTAATAGAGAAAATTCCGTCGCTTTCAAACAGAAAAGTAAAGTATGCTAAAGTCTGGAGTTCAAGATTGCCTTTTAGTCCCCAAAAAGTAGGACTTGACTTTATATTATGCGATGGCGACATAGTAGAAATTCACTAAATCAGCTAGGGGTTTTCGCTCATTGCTCGCTCCTTACGAGGCTCATCATCTAGAACGCTGCAGTAGTCCATCTAGGTTTAAGCCCGAGGGACTTTAATATTAACCTAAGCCCTTTTGATGTAATTCTTCCATCTTGACCTACTACTTCGTCGCGAAGAGGAATTATCAGTCTCCCTTTATATAGTCCACTTGGATTCGACAAGTAAAACACTTGTATAGCCAATATTAGCAAGTTAAGCTGGCGCGCTGTATAGTTTTTCTCTAATGCGTCAAGCTCTTTAGGTGAAAGCGCTATTCTCTTTATTAATGATGCTCGTAAACTATCTCTGTCTTCCTCGTCCATTAGGCTTAGCACTTCCTCAAGAGTCAGATTATGTTCTCGGAGAAAGTCCTTTAGAGCTTCTCTAAGCATAATATACATACTCCTTAATGTTTAATCACAGTCTCATTAATATACTTGAGCTTTGAAGTTAAGAACGAGAAAAATGAGCCCCCACACTAGAACCAATCTGCTTACATTCAGTATAGCAGTATTAGTAACAGCTACTATTGCACACTTCGCTCTAAATAAGTGGCCAACAGTGTTTAACTTACCTATGTTACTCGTGCCACTAATAGGACTAGGAATTCCTCTCCTCTTCAAAGTACTGCATACACCTAAAGGTCGTGAAAACGCTATTATTGCTGGAGCATACATTGCAGCAGTAGCTTCATCATTAGTATTCTTTTTAATGAAATTTAATGCTATTCAAGGATTTCTACTTATTTTTGCGTATTTATCGCTATCACTGCTTATCTTGGACCTGCTGGAGACTATTTGGTTGGATCTCATGAATCTAAATTACCCTATTATACATTTAATGAAAATAAATCTCTCGAAAAAAGAGCAACTAATAGGCTTAATTTTTGGACTAATATTCTCAGCTACAATGCTTTTCCGCTCAAATAAACTTGCTTTCTTTAATCAGGCTTCAATAGCTGTTCAAGCTCTAGCTATCTTTTTGAGCCCAGTATCATATATTCTAAGTACAGCCATATTTGCAATAATGTTCAACATTATGTACAATATGTCAAATATGAGTTCTCCATATGCATTAACATTATTTGACTCAGTACTAGCTTTAGGAATAGTCTCTTTGCTAGAAATAGCAATACTCTACTATAAAAATAGAACATTTTTCGAGAACACAACATTTAAAATAAACTATCTTTATTTATTTACATTTCTTTTATTTATATTTATATTAACGATTTTTCAGCACAAAATAATTGAAATAAATATATCGTTTATAACTATTTCACTTTCTTTAATAATAATTTCTTTAGGTTTAGCACGTGTTAGAGGTGAGGGCCTCTTTATCCCTTTAGGAATACAATCTCCTGCAAATGCCTTGTTAGCGCTAACTCTATTTTTCCCTCTACCAGCTATGCTTTTCGAGGGTCTATGCTTTCAAAGCCTAAAGAAAAAACGAGAAAGAACTAGATACATTTTATTTCTATCAGGAGTAACTTCAGTCATCGCTTCAATGCTGTACGTCTTTGAAAACGGGGCTTATAACTTGGGACTTTTTTCAAGATTTACTGCAGTGACTATTTCTCATGACGTATATATTCTCCTGCTAGTAGCTGTTACAGTAGAACTGTTAAGAACATTTTTCGAATGGTTGCCTTTAACCCCTTATGCTATTCCACACGGTATAATTGTCGGGCAAAATATAGCGCTGCTCGCTTTCTCCATAATTGCTGGGGCAGCCAAATATTTCATTATTAAAACCGACATTAAGTTATATGCAAAGAAAATAAGACCTTTTGCCGCGGGATTTGCTCAAGCGACTTTACTTATACTTCTCCTGTCAGCACTCCGATTTTAAGGAATCGAAAAGTTTATAGATATTGACCTACTCCTAGTTTCCCGATATTATGGCGACTCCACCAAAAGCTAAGGTTAAAGTACCGATGCTAATAAGGTTTGGCGGAGTACCTTCAAAACAATTTAAAATAGGCAGAGGATTCTCTGTAGGAGAAATTAAAGCTATAGGACTTACTGTCCGGGAAGCAAGGCTTTTCGGAATATATGTTGATGAGAGAAGAAATACTGTATATGAGGAAAACATTGCCGCACTCAAAGAGTGGTTAGAGAAAATTAAAAACGGCGAAGTTTCTGTCAATAACATAAATCCAACTTTACCTAAAGTAATTTCCGCTAAGAGAAAGAAAGGCAGAGTCTTCAGAGGACTTACCTGTGCAGGACGAAGGATACGAGGACTATTAAGTGTTAAACTGAGAGAAACACACAGATACAAATGGAATAGAAAAATTAAGGAAAGAAAACTTAAGAAGAGACACGAAGCTCGCAGAGCTAAAGGAGGACACTAGCCTAAACTGCAATTATACCTCTTCTTCTAAGTTCTTCAAGCTGAGCTCTAAGTTTCTCTCCGACAATTTTAGCTCCACAGTCATAACACAGAGCTTTACCTTCAATAATTGCACTCGCCGGCCTCTTTCCACAAGATACACATAGAACTTTTCGTGAGCCGCGCTCACTAAACACACCGCCCTCATCACCTTTCATGGCGTGTCACCTTCTATCAACGCGCGGCTCATATAAAAGCATGCCGAAGTACTCTTTAAGCTTTTCTCGTATTCTGTGGACTACTTTAGAGTTTCAGCAGAAAAGTTGAAATATAGGATGTTTAAGTAGATAAAGGAGACTTATGTCGACGAGACCACACGGAGACTTACCTCTAAGACTTCTATTCAAAATAGTAAATAACACTATTTTAGTGAAGCTAAAAGATGGCAGCGAGTACATAGGTCAGCTTGTGAGATGCGACCCGTGCATGAATCTGTACTTAACTGACACTAAAGAAGTTGACGAAGAAAAGCATGAACCAATAGCGAATTTAGGTAAAGTGCTTATTAGGGGTAGCAATATTCTATTCATAGTAACCGACATAAACAAAATGTTCTTAGAGTCAGGAAAATAATTACTGAGAGTAATAACCCACAACATATTATAGCAAAAGATTTATAAAAAGTACATGAAAACACTACTGGGGGTTAAATGGTAATATCAGTTGAGTTCCTTGACCAGCGTCCAATAGCAAAGCGTGAAATAGAGTTTGTTGAAAGAAAGGGACTAGGTCATCCGGACTATATAGCGGACTCGATCGCAGAGGCCGTAAGCAGAGAATTGTGTAAGGAGTATATTGAGCGATTTAGAACAATATTGCATCATAACGTAGATAAAGTCTTGGTTGTAGGAGGCCAGGCTAAGCCTGTTTTTGGAGGAGGTGAGGTCACTCATCCAATATATATTCTCGTCTCGGGAAGAGCCACAGGTACTGTCAAGCGCGGCGGTCAAGAAGAAGCAATTCCTCTGGGAGCAATAGCAGTCCGCGCAGCCAAGAACTGGCTACGAAAGAACTTCAGGTTCCTTGACCCCGAGACACATGTAATCGTAGACTACAGAATAGGCAGAGGTTCCGTAGACTTAGTCTCTATTTTTGAAGAAGGGATAGGAAAAATACCTAATGCTAACGATACATCGCTGGGAGTAGCTTTCGCTCCATTGACACCAACTGAAAAACTGGTCTACAGTGTTGAAAGATTTCTTAACTCCAAAAAATTTAAGAAAAAACTTCCCGAAGTAGGTGAAGACGTTAAAGTAATGGCCTTGCGGAGGGGAAATAAAGTCCATTTAACTATTGCAGCAGCAATAATATCTAGCTTGACTCCAGACGCAGATCACTATCTTGCAGTAAAAGAGGAGATAAAAAACTACGTGTTAGATTATGCTTCTAAACTTGTCGATTACGAAGTAACAGTTGATGTAAATACTGCAGACCGGCCTGACAATCCGAAGACATATTACCTAGTTGTAACTGGGACATCAGCTGAGCACGGAGACGACGGTATGACTGGCAGAGGAAATAGAGTAAATGGCTTAATTACTCCCATGAGACCTATGTCCATTGAAGCGACAGCCGGAAAGAACCCAGTAAGTCATGTAGGGAAAATATACAACGTTTTAGCACAGCTGATAGCTAACTCTATTGCCGAAAAAACAAGAGATATTGAAGAAGTATACGTCAAAATACTGAGCCAGATAGGCAAACCTATAAATGATCCACTAATGCTTCACATATCAATAGTACCTGCAAAAGGAGCAAGTAACGTTGAAGAACTAAAGAAAGAAGCCATAGCTATAGCACAAGAGCACCTAGACAACATAACAAAGATAACAGAGCTAATTCTACAAGACAAAGTCACGCTTTATTAAGCCAAGCCTTCATCCTCTCTCTACGGTACTCATTTAGTATTTCCTCTATTCTTTCCTCTACTATCTGGTCTCGGAGTCTCTCCAACTCTTTTAAAGCGTTCTCGACAACATTATTATAGACATTCTTGCTAATAAGCGCATAGCTACCTAAGACTTCTACTTCCTTCTTACCGATATAAGCTAGTGCCAAATCGTTTTGAGCAAAAATCCTCTTTCTGTTTTCATTCATTTCATCCAGCGTCAATATCACTTTAACTCCTATTGCTTTAAGTTTACTAAGCGCTCTTTCATCAATAAAGGAGAGAGTTTTCACTAGTATAGTGTCTCCTACAAGCTCTTTCAACTCAGAAAGCGCACTAAGAGTAATCATCTTAATCACTGGCACTGCTACCACTTTCTTTGACGCCAACTTGAGAGCTACATTTCTCCACTTTTCTATTTCACTTTCCAAAATCTTTATTTCCTCGTTTTTCTCTTTAATTTGTTCACTAATTTTACGTAGCCTTAACTGTAGTGTATAATACATGCGATCTTTCATAATTTTTTCGAAATACTCTGTTTTCATATATTCTATTGTCTGAATTAATTCTTCCCTTTCTCTTCTAAGTTTATTTATTTCTTCCTTTAATCTCAGGTTTTCAGATTCTAAACTATTTATCTTTGTTATATAACCCATTATTTTATTCAATATTTTTTCAAAATCCTCTACCTGTGCTCCAATGGGTTTCTTTTTGGCAAGCCCTGAGGCTTCTGAATAAGTTGTCTCGATATATTGCTTTACAGCATCTTTGATAGTTTTTCCTTTAACAACCATTGCTTTAACATAAGATAAGGGCACTTTGAATGGAAGCTCTTTTACATATGATTCCACTTGTCTGAATTTAGGTAAGTAATGCTGATAAGCTCTTATGGCTGCCGCAAGAGCGTCACGTTCATGGCTATTTGAAATTCTAATTAACGCCTTTTGCTTTTCTAAGTAGTTTTGAACAATTTCTCTTTTCTCTTCAATAGTAAGGTTCCTTTCAGGTGCAAATAATACACTATTTAAGGAACTAGCTATTTTCTTAACGAAATTAGGCACTCTACATACATCTGTAGAAATTATTATGGGTTTTCCGTACTGACTTATAAGCTCTATTACTGCACTCCTGCTCATTTCTCTGCCGCTCTTTACACTCAGTACTCTTCCAGATAGATCCATTATAGCCACGCCTGTAGTGATTCCAGGATCTATTCCAACTATCAAATAACGTGAACTTACATTATTGCCTTTTCTTTTCAGATACTCAACCTCCTTTCCTTCAAGAGACCTGAAAATAAGGTCCGACTTGACTACAGGCTCTATTACTACTTGAATGTCATGTCCTTTTTTTGGTTTAATTAAACCATATAGTTTTTCTCTCGGAGTATAAACTATGAATACACTCCACTCTAAACCAGCAGTACTCTTTCTGTAAAACACGTCGTAATCAATACCACTTTTCTCCAACTTCTCTTTAATTTCTCTTGTTACTCTCAAAATTAATCCTCTTATATTTCGCTGATACCTGGCCTGACTCATTCCACCTGCTCCTAAACTCCTACCCCTACTCACTATGATCTTGGTTTCGTTTTCAAAGAGCTCCACTACTGACCCTACTCCTTTCAACACGAGTTGAGCACAAACTTCCGCAGTTTTTAGAGGAGGAAGTTTACAGGAATCTTTCACTAGACCATATTTTTTCGCTAAAATCTCTAAAGGGTAGTCTACACCATTAACTCTAGTCACTTGAATTATTTTCGTTTTAACTGGAAGTCTCTTCGCAAACTTTATTAAGTCTTTATGGTTTACGGCAAGTTCATATATATTATCAACTGCTATATAATCCGGCTTATATTTTTTAACTAATGAGAAAAGCCCTTTAATACTAACATCGGCTTTTCTCTCCACGATTCTACCATCCCTTACTACTACTATAGAGTATCTAGCTTCACCTTCAGGTGCTGCTCCTGGCATTAGATCTAGTCCAAGTACTGTAAGCTCCTTTACATTTATGGTCAAAGTCCTACCGTTAATAGTGACCTAAGGGAATTTAAAAATTATACTCTAGTTTAAAAATTAAATTTTCTCATTTTCTTCTTTAACTACCTCTTCTAGAAAACTTTCTCCGTTAAGTGTCACTCTGTATTTACGTTTAAAGAACTTCACTATATTTTCTACATCTCTTTTGAGAAGCATATATGCGCTTGGATGATATTTTGAAACCCATTGAGGCCAATCAATTATCAATATTTTTTCATCTTCAGTAATCATTATATTATATTCACTTAAATCACCATGGACTATTTCAACATCTTTCCATAGCTTTTTTATATTTTCTAAAATCTCGTAGGCTACTTCTTCAGGATCTTCTAGAGGAGGGACTTCTTTTAATAATACTCCATCTATAACTGAAGTAACTACTACATGTCTATTATGCGATATAGGTCTAGGGCAACAAATTCCTTTGGGAAAAGCCATTACAAGCGCTTCAAACTCCTTAGTTGCAGCCAGCCTAGATTGATATAGCCAAGAAATATGCCGTCTTTCCCCGACATATGTTCTATATTTTCTAGTTTTACGAAAACTTGTTCTACCTATTCTGTGAAATTTAACTGCGACACGCTCATCAGAAAACGTTACTCCTTCATGCACATCAGCTTCCTTTCCTATCCCTAGAGGCTTTAGAGAAATTGCCTTCAAAGTACTCTGCTCTCGAAGAGCCTTAAGTGCCAAAAAATCGTAGCCCTTGTAAGTCAGTACATATCCGATGTAAGGAACCCCTGTTCTTTTAACTAGCTTGAACTTCCGAATATACTTAAGCCTCTCGAGCACGTATTCCTCGCTCAGCCCTGTGAAATTAGAAATAAACTTCACAGGAACATATTCATGTTTACTCATACCATGCTCTATTGCCACAAGTATGCGGTGATCTTTCTCTGTGAGTTTTTTCAAGGCTTCCAATACATGTTTCATGACTGTGGTATATTGTTCTTCTCAAAAGATAAACTTATTTCATGCTATAACATTATGAAATATGCCTCCTAGGAAATACATTTTCATTACAGGCGGTGTTCTGAGCTCTGTTGGAAAGGGTATTGTAGCCTCATCGATAGGACTTATCCTAAAGAAACGAGGATTCGATGTAACTTTAGTCAAAATAGATCCCTATATCAACGTCGATGCCGGAACAATGAACCCATACATGCACGGAGAAGTTTTTGTTACAGAAGACGGAGGTGAAACAGACTTAGACTTAGGACACTACGAGCGGTTTCTAGACCTATATTTGTCTAAAGAACACAATATTACAACAGGTCAAGTATATTTATCAGTAATAATGAGAGAAAGAAGAGGAGACTACTTAGGAAAATGTGTTCAGATAATCCCACATATAACAGACGAGATTAAAAGGAGAATAAGAAATGTAGGAGAACACAGCGGCGCCGAAATAGTTATAGTCGAAATAGGCGGCACTGTAGGAGACATAGAAGGCTTACCTTTTCTTGAAGCCATCCGTCAAATGAGACTCGAAGAAGGATACGATAATACTCTTTTCGTCCATGTAGCTTTAGTCCCAATACTTTCGGTTACAGGCGAGCAAAAAACTAAACCTCTGCAACACAGTGTTAATGAACTAAGACGCATAGGCATTCAGCCAGATATTATTATTGCCAGATGCGACAAACCTCTTGAAGAAGAAGCTAAACAAAAAATAGCGCTTTTCGGCAATGTACCACCGTCCGCTGTATTCACCTCATACACCGTAAGGACAGTATACGAAGTCCCACTGATACTCGACAAACAAGGTATTGGAGATTACATCTGCAGAAGACTTCACTTAAAGCCTAAGAAAACACCTGACTGGACTCTATGGTGTGGATTCATAAACTCGCTCCTAAACCCTGAGTACCAAGTAAACGTAATTATGTGCGGAAAATACACTAAACTTAAGGACTCGTACATAAGTATAATAGAGGCCCTCAATCATGCTGGAGCTAAGCTAAAGACAAAAGTCAATTTAATATGGATTGAAGCAGAACTTCTTGAAAAAGAAAACAAAGAAAAGGAAAAGATAGTTGAAAAAATAAAGAAAAGTGACGGTGTATTAGCCTTACCTGGATTCGGCGCTAGAGGAGCTGAAGGAAAAATTGAAGCCATTCGAATAACAAGAGAAAACAACATACCTTTCCTAGGAATATGCTTCGGCATGCAGCTAGCCGTAGTAGAATTTGCAAGAAATGTTATAGGTCTGAAAAAAGCTAATAGTACTGAAATAGATCCGGAGACACCTCATCCTGTAATAGACCTTCTTCCCGAACAGCTGAACGTAAAGGAGAAAGGAGGCACTATGAGACTAGGAGCTCAGGCGTCTATTTTAGTCAAGGGCTCATTAGCTTACAAGCTTTATGGAGAACAAGTAATATTTGAACGACACAGACACAGATATGAAGTAAATCCATCTTACTGGAGAATTTTACAAGAAAAAGGTCTCGTGTTCTCGGGATGGAGTGTAGACAAGCGTAGAGTAGAGTTCATAGAACTTCCAAGACACTATTTCTTCTTAGGCACTCAGGCTCACCCGGAGTATAAGAGCCGCCCGCTTAAACCTAGCCCAGTGTTCCTTGGCTTTGTTAAAGCATGCCTATACAGAAGCACAGGCAAGCCATCACCTTTTAACTAAAATCAGTATTCGAAGGCTACATCATTTTTCAGCCGCGAGCTTGCGTCATCACACTCTATAGCTATCTTCATTTAAATAAAAATCTTTCCAGTCCACTATCTTGGCGCTTTAAATTCATAGTAACTATGCTACGCCTAGCTGGAAAGGATACATTAATAACTTGCGTAGACTTTACATAGGCTTCATGTCGCGTCGACTTATGCGCATGTGCATGAATAGCGAGCTTAGGCTGATACTTTAAAAGCAGTTTCTCTAAACGTTTAGACCCGAGCATAGGCCATATTCTCTTGTCTTCTCCCTCTAAAGTTAAGTATGTTGGCGCGTAATGTGTCAAAAGAATTATAGTATATCCCAGAGGCACTTTTTTCAACAGGTATTCTATTTTTTCCAACCTTTCAGCGTATACTTCCTCTATATTAGGTATATTTCGTCTTTGCCAAAGTGTAGGTTTATCGAGAACTCCTCTAGACCCTATAATAGCTATCTTGGAGTCCTCGTGTTCGTAGTAATAAACTTCATCATCAAGCCATATTATACTGTTGTACTCGCTTCTTATTTTGTCTTTTAGTGAGTCATACTCTTCATTACCAAAAATACCTATAATGACGCCATTAATGCTGCTATGAATAGCTTTAATAACAGGCTTCATGAACTCTATTTTGCCTTTATCTACTAGGTCTCCAGCTAGCAGAACTAACGCGTTACTCCCAGACCAATTAACTCTGCTCAGTGCAGATAAAAATTCTTTGAAATATTTTGGAGCATGTACGTCTCCCACCGCAACTATCAGCATAATTAGTCCTAACTAACTAAAACGGCACCCACTTAAATATTGAGCCCTCTTAGTCACTCTAAATATCCCTCTTTTAACAGCTTCAGCCCCAGCTAAGTCCTACTTATACCTTTGAGTTAAAGTTAGAAATATAAGCCTTAGATAAAATTAAAAGGTAGGAATGTCATCTGTATGTCCTGCACTTTATAGGGATAATAAAGGGAACTTTATCTGCAGTTATACAAAGTCGCTTGTAGATCCTGTTGCTTATCCCTGCCTGGGTAATTTTTTTGAATGCCCCATATTTACCGAATATAGGACTAAAAAGAAAAAAGAGATCTCAAAAGCACAGCCGGTTGCACCAAAAAGAGAAGCTATTGAAACACAAGCACCTACATTGCCAGACTATGCCGCATCAATTGTTAATTCGCTATCGCAACTCGAGGAAGA
Source organism: Thermoprotei archaeon (assembly GCA_003649445.1). The sequence continues at coordinate 15,556 of QMRV01000016.1, forward strand.
CTTAAGAAAACTCAATGTTTACTGGTCTGCCTATGAAAAAGCAGCACAACAAGTTCTCAAAAAATGGTTCTACCTAAGGGACAACGCACTCAAAGAGCTTACTAGAATAGAAGGTCTCATAGGAGGATACTTGTCTGAAATAAGAGAAATAGGAGCTAAGCTCAAGCTAGAAATGATTGATAAAGAAACAGCAGAGAAACTAGTCAAGCATCTTGAAGCAAGAATCGAGGAGCTGAGAAATAAGCATAAAGAAATTTCAGAAAAAGTCGACACAATACAGAAATTAATAGAACCTCACGAAAAGAGAATAGTAGTACACTATATTAAAGCAAACATTCCTAAACTAAAAGAAGAACTAGCTAAGCTTGAAGAGCTATACAAGTCAGGAAAAATATCAAAAGAATATTATGAGAAAATAAAGAGAATTCTTGAATATCATTTAAAAAATATAGAAAAAGCAGGTTAGGTAGATTATGATGAGAGAGTTTGAAGAATTAGAAGCCTTAAAAAAGAAATACGATAATGAATTTAAGAAACTTGAGGTCGAACTAGAAAAAGCGGAGAAAGTGTGGAATGAGTATAAGTCATTTGTACAGCAAATAAATGAATACTGGATCAAAAAATCAAAAGAAATAGAAGCTGAAATAAATTCTCTAAAAGGCATTATAGAGTTTTACAATAATATGAAAATAGAGACTGCTATCAACAGCAGCATAGGTATAATTTCTGAGGAAGAAGCCGCAAAGAAAATAGAAGAGCTAGATAAGGAAATTAATAAAATTAAATCAGTAATAGACTACTTAAGCTTAAAGCTCAGCAATTACAATGATATTATAAGAAAACATTTAAGTAGAATTGGTATTATTAGAATAGAAAAGAAGGAAGATTTAGTTAAGAAACTTAAAATGCTTGAAGAAATGAAAAAACGTGGAGAAATAGACGAAATAACTTATATTAAGCTGAGAAGCGAAATAGAAAGCCTCTTAAAGATGTAGATAATGCTCTAGCTCTTCTTTGACTATTTTGTATATAATTGCTCCATCGAGCTTACCTCTATATTTCTTCATAACTATTCCCATTATAAGCTTGTCTGCTTTAGAACCTCTTTTCTTGATTCCCTCCGAGAACTTAGCTATCACTTCTTTGACATAGTTTCTCACTTCATCCTCCGTTACCTTGAATAAACCGAGCTTTTCTATTGCATCAGAGACACTTGAATCAGGATTCTCAGCTAGGTACTTCAATACATCAGGTATACTCTCTTTAGCTAACAAGTTTTTGCTTACTTTTTCGAATATTTCTTCAATATGTTCATCAGTAATGTTTTCCACTGGAACTCCGTCCCTTCTCAAGCTCTTGAGAATATTCTCTATTGTTGAAGCTATTAATGTAGGAGATACTCGTGGATACTTTTTCACCAATTTTTCAAATAAGTCAAGTCTATATGACAAGAGTATCTTACGCGCTAACTCTTCGCTCAGGCCGTATTCTTCGACAAACTTCTTGAACTTTACCTCAGGAGGCTCTGGAAGCTGTTTTTTCAGCTCTTCAAGCCACTTTGAAGAAATTCTCACAGGCCTGATATCTGTTTCGGGATACATTCTAGCGGCACCAGGTCTAGGTCTGCTGTAGTGTGTTGTTCCATCAGGATTCGCTCCTCTAGTTTCAGAAGGAATACATACTGACAGGAGCTTAGCTCTTTCAACAACTGCCTGCAGAGCTCTTCTAGCTTTGTCTTCTTTGTCTGCAACTATCACAAATGCGTCTTTCTCAGGGTCTCCTTTTAGAGCAGAAAATACTTTTGCTACTTCATCTGCCGTAATACCGTACTTTGGAAGCTCATCCGAGTGGAATATCCCCTTGACCCCTCCCCATACTCTTGCATAGTCTGCTAGCTCTGTGCCTACACGTCTTCCAGGCTGAATTTCTCTTCCAAGTATTCCCTTAAGTCCAGGAAGGAGACCCGCTAATACCCGACCGCCGCGCTTAATTGCATTTTTTATTATTTTACAGCCAGTTTCCTTGAAGATATCTGTTACATCAACAATATTTATCTTGACCTTAGTTAAATCAACACCTCTTTCCTGGAGTTCCTCCTTTATTTTGAGCAAGTTTACTTGTCGCATTACCTCGTACTTAACTACCTTGGGTATAAGCTCCAAGTACTGCACGCCCTTTATTTCAACAAGTCCTCCCCCTTTAATGGATATATTAAGATCTTGTCTTATTGTGCCGAGACCTCTTTTCACGCCACCTATTACTCTGAGAAGCTGACCTATTTTTGCTGCAACAAGTTCTGCTTCTTTAGGAGAAGTAATGACAGGCGCTGTAGCAATTTCTATTAGGGGTATTCCGAGGCGATCTAGTCTATACACTACTTCTTTCTCACTCTCGGAGATTTTTCTCGCAGCATCTTCTTCAAGACATATCGTCTGTATAGGCACTTTTTTGTGCCCTATGTCTATGTACCCTCCTAAGGCTATTAGCGCTGTCCTCTGAAATCCTGTCGTGTTTGACCCGTCAATAACTATTTTTCTCATAACATGAATCTCGTCTACAGGGTCTGCGTGTAGCGCTAAAGCTATTTTTAAGGCTATTTCTAAGGCTTCTCGGTTAATACTATGAGGAGGTTCTTCATCTAACTCTACAAGACACGAAGCTTCGCAAGGAGCCTCATACACATACTCTCTTCCTCTAATTTCCTCGAGCATAGCTGCTCTGTCCACTTCTCCCAGCTCACTGCGAGTAGCTCTTAGTCTGCGCCTGACTACAGGCCCTTTAAATTCCTTGACTAGAGATGTAGGACAGCTGCAGAATAACTTTTCCTTCGTATCTAGCATTTGGTGAAATTCTATTCCAACCTTAAGCCCTAAATCCTCCATAGTCTCATCCTAGAGTCCAAGTCTTTCATTAATCTCGTAGACAAAGTTCCTCAACATGAGTTCTCTCACTTCCTCTAAATCCCTTGTTTGAGCTAATATCCACATAAGCTTAACTAGTGCTGTCTCGGGTGTCATATCTTCACAAGGTATTGCACCAGCTTTAATTAGTTCTACTCCACGCCTATAAACATTCAAGTTAACTCGCCCCCAGATGCACTGGCTTGTCACAGCTACAGGTATACCTTCGGCAACCGCCTCCTCAACATACTTCACCATAGGCTGAGGCACGTGTCCTAAACCTGTAGCCTCAAGTACTATTCCGTGATACTTAGAATCTATGGCCCATCTGATAATTTCAGGGCTGCATCCAGGATATACTTTTATCAGGAGAACACGGCCGTCGAACTTTGGTTTGAGAACAATATTATTCGCTGTTTTTTCTCTAAAAATATATCTATCGTTTATAACTACTACTTTTCCATTTTCAACCTTGGCTATAGGCATATCGTTCACGCTCTTAAATGCGTCCCTGCGGCTCGTATGCAGCTTTCTTGCCTTAACTCCTCTATGCACATAACAGTATGTATCGCTGCTCTCTCCATGCATTACTATAACTGATTCAGCAAAAGGTGCTTTCTTAGCTGTAATGACAGCTGACAGCAAGTTCAGGAACGCATCCGAGGAAGGCCTGTCGGGAGAACGTTGAGCACCCACAAATACTATAGGCCCGCTCGCTCTTTGTACAGCAAAAGCGAGTGCTGCCGCCGAAAAATGCATAGTATCTGTTCCGTGAGTAAAGATAACTCCTACAGCTCCCTTTTTGAACTCTTCATACGCCACCTTAGCCATAGTTTCCCAGTGTTTAGGTGTCATATCCTCGCTCAGTATATTAAAGAGAGGTCGAGCTCTAATGGAAGCTATGTCCTTGATTTCAGGGACCATTGCATAGAGATCTTTTGTCGAAAAAGCAGGATAAACAGCTCCTGTAAGGTAATCTACTTTCGAGGAAATAGTTCCTCCAGTATTGACTATCACTACTTCACCCAAGCTTTTCTCAAGCTCTTCAGCGGTAAGCGTAGGGCTCCTCACTCCCTCCGACTTTTCAAGAAGCTCTACTCTGGTCTTTTCATCGAACGCTACACCAATATTGTATCCGTTAGACAACTTTATGACTATACAGCGAGGATCTCCATAAAATGGTCTAGGCATTAACAGTCCTACGTACTCTTTCCCGTTTTTCACTATCCTTATTTTGTCGTATATGTCGATGCTTTTTCTCTCAAACACTTCAATGATTTCTTGAGAGTATCCTCCGTATTTTTCCATCGTAGAGAGTTACAGTAAGGAAGATTTATATATTGAGCCACAACCAGTATCTTATGCCTAGCCACGGAAGCTTAACTAAAGCTGGTAAAGTAAGAAATGCTACACCTAAGATACCCCCGAAACCTAAAAAGAACCTAATTCCGCGCAGACGTAACTATAGAAACTATAGAAGACGAGTACTTTACGCGGCCCTCGCTGGAGGAAGAAGACGATACTAGCCTAGTGTTAGTTAAATATATTTATTTTAACTTTCTAACTATTTTTAGGTGATGAAATGAAATGTTACATAGTCGAAGATATTGTAGGAGTACTAGCAATAGATGATGAGGGAAACGTTTTAGACAAAATAATTTACGACCGAAAATTCCCTGAGAGTATAGTAAAGAAACTGCTGTCGCTTGAGAAAGGAGAAGTACTAGATGAAATAAAAACTCTGTGCAAAAATCTTATTTCCAAGGGTGTAAAGGAAATAATTTTAGAAGATGAAAACCTAGCCAGAAGCCTGGCTCGAATGTTTCCCGAGATATCGTTCTCTGCAGAAATTCCTAGCAAAGGAGGCCTCCTCTACAGGAAATCGAAAAGAAAAATTCTCGAATCTATTGGAATAAATTATAGTGACTACCTTCGACTACTTTATGAAATTTCAGTTAAGCTGACAAAGAACAAGGTCAAGGAGGAGGCTGAAAAAAGAGACTTGTTCATAGCTCAAGCGATCTCAGCTATAGATGAAACGGACAAGACAATAAATCTATACGCCTCAAGACTCAGAGAATGGTATGGGCTTCACTTCCCCGAACTCGACGAAATGATAAGAGAACACGAGACGTACATCAAAATAATAAAGGAGATCGGCTCTAGAGATAACATCACCAAAGAAAAGTTAATGGAGCTAGGTATACCGTCTGGAAAAGCCGCAAAAATAGAAGAGCTAGCTAGAGAAAGCATGGGCGCAGACATTACCGAATTCGACTTAGAGGCTATTAGAGGCCTAGCCAGTATAGCGCTAGACCTTTACAGCCTTAGAAGAAAACTAGCAGAGTACGTAGACGAAGCCATGAAAGAAGTAGCACCTAACATAAGAGCACTAGTAGGACCTCTACTAGGAGCTAGACTAATCGCCCTAGCAGGAGGACTAAAGAAATTAGCCATGTTACCTGCAAGCACTATACAAGTCTTAGGAGCAGAAAAAGCTCTGTTTAGAGCTCTCAGAACTGGAGGAAAACCTCCAAAGCACGGAGTAATCTTCCAGTACCCAGATATCTTTAGAAGTCCTCGCTGGCAAAGAGGAAAAATAGCAAGAGCTCTTGCAGCAAAGCTGGCAATTGCCGCTAGAATAGACGCATTCACGGGAGAATATAAAGCAGATATGCTTGAAGAAGAACTGAGGAAGAGAATAGAAGAGATAAAGACCCTCTACGCAAGACCACCTCCTCGTAAAGAAGAAAAACCTAAGAGGAGGAAACGTGGTAAAAGAAGAAGGAGAAGGTGATAATATGAGTATTGAAATAAAACCTCATGAAAAATTTGAAGGAGTATATTGGGTTATATTCGAAGATGGCGCCAAGAAATTAGCAACAAAAAGTCTTGCGCCAGGACATAAAGTGTACGGCGAGCAGATAATATCGTATGAGGGAGAAGAGTACAGAGTATGGAACCCCTATAGAAGCAAACTAGCAGCAGCCATTCTCAAGGGACTCGAAGTAATGCCAATTAAGAAAGGAAGCAAAGTACTGTACTTAGGTGCTGCCTCAGGAACTACTGCAAGCCATGTCTCAGACATAATAGGAGAAGAGGGCATAATCTACTGTATAGAGTTCTCTCCTAGAGTAATGAGAGAACTTATTGAAAAATGCTGCAACTACAGAAAGAACATGATACCGATTCTAGCCGACGCAAGATTTCCTAATCTCTATCGAATGTACATAGAAGAAGTAGACATAGTGTACGCCGACATAGCACAACCTTTCCAGAGCAAAATACTTGCAGATAACGCTGACTTTTTCTTAAAGAAAGGAGGATGGGCTATGCAAGCAATAAAGGCCATGAGCATCGACGTCACTAGAGAGCCTTCAGAGACATACAAAGAAGAGATAAGTCATCTCGAGAAAAGAGGATTTGAAGTAAAGAATGTTGTCCATCTCGAGCCATATGATATAGCACACGCATTCGTAGTAGCTCTCAGATGACAACAGATATGTCAAAGCCACAGTTAATGCTAGAGAAAGCTAGAATGCTTGTAGAAACACTGAAAGAAGAACTTAAAAACAAGAATTTCGTAGTAGAAATATTAAAATCTTCTTCAAGGAAATACTGTTCAGACATAATAGCCCTAAGGCCTCAAAAGAAAGAAAAAGTCATAATGTCACTTAAATGTGTAATAGACATAAATGAATGCACGAGACAAAATATAAACGAATTAAAGAAATTCTGCGTATCTACGGGATCAATTCCGCTCATTGTAGGGCTAACATCACGTAGAGAAGAACTTCTCTCCGGAGTTGTGTACAAGAGATTTGGTGTTTATGCTGTACACCTATCAACATTTATTGATGCTTTAAGAGGACATAAACCTATAGCATTTACCGAAAGAGGAGGACTTTACGTAAATATCAACGGCTCCAGCTTAAAGAGAGCCCGACTCAAGAAGGGATACTCACTAGGAGAACTCGCAATGAAACTAGGAGTCAGTAGGAAAGCAGTATACGACTACGAGAGAGAAAAAATGAACGCAACACTAGACATTGTCTCAAAACTCGAAAGTATATTAGATGAGAATGTAATCAAGCCTATCGATATATTCGAGTGGAAAGAAGAAAGAATAGCAGAAAACTCTTTACCTAAACGTCCATTGCTTAGAGCAGTATACTGTAAAGTGAAAAGTCTTGGATACGACATATTCTGCTTTTCTAGAATGCCCTTTGACATGATAGCTTTTAGACATAAAGAAGAAAAGAAAATTTTAATAAAAATACTGGGCAAATCAAACAAAATAGAAGAAACACTTAAAGAAATAGAGCTATCTCGAAAAGTTGCTCAACTCACTTCGTCAGACATGATAGTCGTATCTGATAAAAAGATACCAAAGATCGTTGAAAAAGAAAAATACGAAGATATAAATATAGTCGATAAAAACAATATTCAACATGAAATTAACTAGAGAAGAATATCTTCTAAATACTCTTAAGTCTATTTTAAATATTCCTTTAATCATTATTGTTGAAGGCAAAACAAAAGCAATAGTACCTGACTTAAAGTCGTATGAGAAGAATGGCCTTGTAGACCCCTGCTGGATCCCTATTTTCTATAATCCAGCGATGAAAACAAACAGAGACCTGAGTGTAGCAGCTGTGATGGCTTTTAAAGAGTACAGCGAATTCGACTCAATAGCTCTTTGTGAACCTCTCACAGCAACTGGTATTAGAGGCTTAAGGTATGCTGTAGAAGCTTCAGCAGACTACGTGGTCTTAAACGATATAGACATCAAAGCCGCTTCGATAGCTAAGGCTAACATCATGCTAAATGAAGTAGAGGATAAAGTAGAAGTATTCAATCTTGATGCTAATATACTGCTTATTCTATGCAGGAAATTCTCTAAATTTAATGTAATAGACATTGATCCCTACGGCTCTCCTGAACCCTTCGTAAGGTCTGCTCTTACAGCGTTGACACACAAAGGTATGCTGTGCTTGACTGCAACAGATTTAGCACCGTTAACTGGCGTCCATAGGCAATCTTGTATTCGTAGATATTTCTCATTCCCCATGAAAATTGACTGCTCTCTAGAACTTGCCGCCCGCATTCTTTACTACGATATAGTTAAGAAAGCCTCGCCACTAAACATAGGAATAAAACCTTTACTCACTTTTAAGGATAGACACTACATCAGATGCTTTGTACAAGTATTTAAGTCTAGAAAAAAAGCTGACGAAAATCTAAGTCAGATAGGCTATCTTCACTATTGCAGTAAGTGTGGTTACCGTAACTTAATCCAGTTCCACTACAGTAGTACAAAATGCCCTGTATGTGGGTCTGATGCAAGTCTTCTAGGACCTTTATGGATCGGCAAAATCTTTGATAGCGACTTCTGCCAAAAAACATATTCTAAGCTAAAAACTATTACTACAAGCATTAGACTTCTAGAAAAAATGGAGCTTCTTTTAAAAGAGTGTTCAATAGACTCTCCCTATATAACTACTGAAATCTTATCGAAAGCTACTCGACTCAATGAAGTTTCAGCCAAAATAATAGTCGAAAATCTCGTCAAGAAGGGATATAGAGCCTCGCTAACTCACTTCGACTCAAAAGGATTCAAAACAAATGCTCCTTATTCAATTATACTTGAATTAATTAAAGCCCTCTCTTCATCGCCCCACAGTATTTCTAATCTTTCTCCAGCACGCGACGACTGAAGTGCACACTCCACACACTTAAGTGCAATATATCCCCATCTCGCAGAATTCAGTGGTTCTCTTCGGTGCTTGGCACACTCTAAGAAGTGTTGATCTTCTACGAAGAGAGGCTCATTTTCTGCTGTCAACATGAGCTCACGAGTAACAGTATCTTTAGATCTATAAGCTTGAATCACTTCCTGGAATGTTCCAAGAGATATGTGTTGAGAAAGCCCCTTCTCAATAACATACTTCTGGAGGATATAGTCTAACTCTATTACGCTCTCCTTAGTTTGTATCATTAAGACTCTCTTTTTAAACGTTGAGCTAGCTCTCCAGCTCGCCCTCGCGATATATATCGTACTATTGTCAAACTCGTAAAGCGCTGATATATCATTTTCATAGACACTGTTATCTGTGATCGCTCGAGCTGTTACATATCTAGGTATTTTTCCTGACAGGAAGACTACTACATCTACGTCATGTGTCAAAAGATCATGAGCTACACCTAGGTTTAAGGTATGCTTACCGGGAGGCCCTGGACCTATTCTTTGAGTAAAAATAAACACTATATCATCGTTCGAGGGAAATACTTTTTCACGCAGATAGTCTCTGACAGCAAGTACAGCTGAATTAAATCTCTCTACATGACCTACTGCAAACACTCTACCTTCTTTTCTAGCCGTCTTTATAAGCTCTAGACCTTCTTCACAGCTAGCTGCAAGAGGTTTTTCTACTAAGACATCCGCCCTTTTTAATAAGGCAAGCGATACTTTGTGATGATATATTGTTGGCACAGCCACTATAGCGCAGTCCAAGTCTTCGTGAGCCACTAGCTCAGAGACATCATAGTATATTTTGTCCGCACTATACATTTCTGCTATTTCATTCGCAATTTTTTTATTTACATCACATACTATTAGCTCAGAGCATACTCCCTTATTTCTTAAACTCGAGAGAACTCTAACATGGTTTTTTCCCCAGCGCCCTGTACCGACAACCGCTACTTTAAGCCCTTCTCTCGCCATTTATCGCATTAACGAACTCAAATTAATAAACTTATACTCACTGCACTTATAAACGGTAAACAAAAATACTTAGAAAAATATTTTCAAGCCGTGAAACGTAGAAAGAAACTTATACTTGTTGCAGGTCTTCCGGGTTCAGGGAAAAGCGTATTTTCTAAAGTAGCTGAAAAGAATTCTATACCTGTAGTTTCGCTAGGAGATGTCGTTAGAGAAGAAGCTAGAAAGAGAGGGCTCGACTTATCAGCCGAAAATTTAGGCAAAATAGCTACAGAACTTAGGCAGCGATATGGCAAAGATATTATGGCAAGACGCGTCATAACCAAATTGCTTTACAGCGAGTCTCCTATTATCGTAGTCGATGGAGTAAGAAGTCTAGACGAAGTTGAGTACTTCAAGAAATTCTTCGACGTAGTAATTGTCGCCATTCACACATCTCCAAAAACCCGTTTTTCTAGATTAAGAGCTAGAGGGCGGCCAGATGATCCAAGGAGCTGGAGCGACTTTAGAGAAAGAGACGAGAGAGAGTTATCTTTGGGTATAGGGAATGTTATAGCACTGGCCGACTTCATGATAGTCAACGAAGAAATTTCATTATCAGAGTTCGAAGCTTTATGTGAAAGACTTATAACTAAAATAGCAGGTGAATACTTCGGTGAGAATAGAAGTTAGATGTGAAGTAAGACCGACCGAGAACTTGGAGAAAGTCAAAAAAGCTATACTAAACTTCTTCGCTCCAGAGAAAATAGAGATAAGAAAGCAAGAAAATAGGAGAATAATAATAATATGCAGAGCAGAAAGCCACAAATCGCTACTCAGGTTGTATGATGCTCTTAGAAGGCAACGAATACTAGACGCAGCTCGCTCCCACCTCAAGAAAAGCATAATCGGAACAACTATAGTTTTTCACATACATAAACAGGCTGCTTACGTAGGGTCACTCTCTTTCTGCTCAGTGCCCGAAAAAGAAAGCCCCTTAGGTGCAATAACCTTTGTAGTTTCCTGCGAAAATCCAGATCAGTTTATAGATTGGCTCACGCCAATGACAATAAATGGTAAACCATTCTACGAAGTAGAGCCTCCTGACCCCTGACTCAAAAATCGAATTCTATTTCGTCCATATCTGAAGGCAATATTATATGAGGAAATATTTTGGCTGCCTCAACTAACAGCTGAGAGGCGTTGGTATATCTGGCGCTAATATGGAAAAGAATTAGGTTTTTTACTTTTGCAGTCTTAGCTATAAGTGCAGCATCGGCCGCTGTTGAGTGCCCAGTAGCTACCGCTTTATCTCTAAGATCACTAGAAAAAGTAGCATCATGTATTAATACATCTGCTTCGCGAGCTAATTCGAGTAAACTGCTACATGGTCTAGTATCTCCTGAATACACTATCTTGAACTCTTTCTTCTTTTTGAGTAGTTTGTAAGAAGGTATAGTGCCGGTCGGAGTTTCAACAATACTTACTTGTCCCCTTATTATTTTTCTCATAAGCTCTGGAGAAAATTCCAGCCCTAGTTCAGATACTTTTTCTAAGTCAATTTTCTTGTAGTACTCTTTAACAACTATTCGATAAGCATACGTCACTATCGTGTGATTAACTTGCACTGCTGATATCTCAAAAACCTCGTCTTCATAAACAGATTTATGCACTTTGTCTCTTAGTTCAATTATTTCAAGCCCAAAGTCGATATTGCAGGGGACTAAAGTAAGCACTGCCTTAAGAAACTTCCTTATACCTTCAGGACCTATTATCGTTAACTTTTCCTCTCTTCCCATGAAAGCTAATGTCTGTATAAGTCCTGGTAAACCTAAAACATGGTCTCCGTGCATATGAGTAATCAACACGACTCTAACTTTGTTTAAGCCCAGTCCGGCTTCAAAAAATCTATACTGGCACCCTTCACCGCAATCAAGTAGAGCCGCCTTATTCATATACTTTATAGCTACTGCAGGCAAACCTCTTTTTTTCGAGGGGGTACTACCCCCTGTACCAATGAATACTAGTTTGACTTTACTCATAACCTTCTACATAAAACTAGTCTCCTACATAAATTATCATGAACCGGTATAGTATATACTTTAAGCGCACTAAAACCCTCTTTTTCTACCTCATATATTATTTCATGTGAATCTATCGTAGTCAGGAAACACAAGTATCTTCCTCTCTCCAAGTACTGCGAAGAAAACTCAAGCAGCTTTCTCACTACAGCTTTATGACTTCTGTCAACTAGAGGAGCAAGCCTACCGTAAGGAGGATCAGTTACAATCGAATCTATCTTAAGTCCGTCTCTCAGCGGAAGATAAAAAGCATCTCCGCGAATTACGTGCACTTTACTGTACACGCCATAGTGTTTCAAGTTCACTACACAGCCATAGCACATTTTACTACTTATATCAACTCCTATACCATAGCAATTCATTAAAGCTGCTTCGATTAGAATACTGCCAGTTCCCATAAAGGGATCTAATACAGTCATGCCCTCCCTTACTTCAGTCAAATTTACCATGGCTCTAGCAATTATGGGATGAAGCGTACATGGATGAAAGAAAGGCCTGAATTTAGCTCTACGAGAAAAAAGAATAGACCTTTGAGAACCACATAAGTGAACACCCAGAAAGAGCGTACCATTTACGAAAAACCCTTGAAATAGCACCTCAGGACTGTTTAGATCTACTTTACCTCTAGTTATTTCTCCTATAACATAACCTATAGTTCTCTCAAACATTAATCTAAGCTTTCGTTTATTTAACATAATAATTCTAACGGCATATTTCCTTCCATAAAACTGTTTTAAATACTCAATATTATTTATAGCTTCTTTTATTTTACTCAAAGATATATAATGTAAATTAATATCATATAATTTAATTATAGCATATTTAAGTAGAGCCATTCTCGTTAAAGCATTCTTAACAATATTAATATCATCCTGAACACTTACCTCAACAAGCCTAGGAGAATATTTCTTTAATACAAAATTAATGCCATGTGCTCTAAGCACTGCTTGAAGCTCATCTACTCCTATTTCAGGATAATCTCCTGATAACAAAATTAATATTTTCTTCTCTGAAGTCATACTGCTTTTCTTTAGTTAGAGTTTTAATTAGCATATATTAAAGTTGCCCGCCCATAGTGCTAGCTACTCTTAGAAGTAATCATTTTCTCGATCTTCCTTACAAGCATATAAGACAACACGACTACGAGACAAGCCATACCGAACCAGTACAGCACTAAGAGCATAGAGCCTTTGCCTAAAGCAAATAGACATGCTTCGTGGACTACTTGCCTTAAAACAGGAAAGAGAGGCACAAGAGAGAGCACAGATGACATATGCTTTGGCTTGCGTATTGCTTGCTCTATAGAGTAACCTGCTGAAATAGCTAGTCCGCTCAACGCAATAACATCGATCATCATTACGTAATTGCCGAAGGTGAATGTAAGGAATTTAACTAAATCGATAGCAAAGACTCCTGTAGAGGATATTTGAGCTATAACATAGACTGACGTCGATATTATGATTAACGAAGACAAAATAATTATTGTAAAGGACACAGGATAGTTAATATAACTGTTTTTTATTCTGTCTAATATATTAAATCCCTTTACAAAAAGAAGCAAACCTACAATAAGCATTAACGCCGATGAAATATACTCTAAAAGCCCTGTTAAGGAAAGCACTACGTATACTATCATAAACAATCCCGGTATGCCTAACGAATATTTCTTGTACTTGGGCTCTTCGACAAGTTTCTTAGCATACTTTGTAAGCAAGACAAAGGATTCTTCAACACCTCTAGACTGCCGTACAACTATTCTTTTAACTGAAAGCACAGGAACTTTAGACTGAATTATCGGTATTACTTGCTCGTCAGTAGGACCATCTGACACGAGAACTACGCCATCTGCTTTAAATTTTTCTAGAACCTTAGTTAACTCTGATAAAATCTTTATATCGGCTTCTATTCCCTCCTGAGGAGTTCCTGCAACAACCGCTATTTCACAGACCTCCTTACCAAACGTCGTTACAAGCCTATCGTACGTTTGAATTGCCGCAAAAAGAGCGTTCGCGTCTGAATCATCAGGGACTTTTATGGCAAAGTCAATAGCTGCCTTAAGAACACTACTTCTGCCTATGATAGGAGTTTTCATTTTTGTTACTTGGCCAATATCGTCGTCTCTATCTACACACAGAACTAACAGCTTCTTTGCTACTCTGCCGTTCTTCTCCCCCATTAGCCCTCTGCACCTAAAATAAGCGGTTTAAAATAAATTTTTACTTTACTTTTGTTTACTGAAAGGCAGTTCTCCTAGTTCTGCAAGTATCTTAAACTCTTCGAAAGTTATTCTTTCGCCTCTCTTAATCTTCTCCCTAATATACACTGCTTTCTGCATAAGCTCTTTCCTTCTTTCAGCTAGAGTCTTTGCTATTAACTGAGCTTTTCTCAGTAACTGTTCTTTTTCTATTTCTTTCAGAAGCTCTCTTCTTCTTGTAAGCATTTTTATTAACTCTTGGTGTTTTTCATCTGCCTTCTTTTTTATTTCATCCCTTATTTTAGCCAGATTCTCTATAATACTTCTAATATTGTTTATTTCATTTTTTAGATTAATTATATTTTGCCTTAATTCATTCTTTTTATTATATAGATCATTTAGTATAGTTAATATATTTTCGTACTCACTTCTGATTTTTTCTAACTCTGCTTCTATATCATTTAGTTTATCTTGAAGCTTTTTATATTTCTCTATAACTGTTATCTGTTCGAGAAGCTCGTTTATTTTATTGACGTAAATTTTTTCTTCTTCAGGAGAAAGCGACTTTGTTTGATACTCCCATTCGAGTGCCTCTAGCTTAGATCTCAGCTCTTTTTCATTCTTCTCGTGAATATTTCTTACCTTTGACCTTATTTTACGCATTTCGCTTATTATACTGCGTCTTTCTTCGCGTAGCTCGCTTAAAATCTTCTTTATTGAATCTTTTTTCTCTTTATACTTATTGAACTCTTCTCTTAGTTTTGTGTGCTCTTCTCTAAGAGCTTTCAGCTCTTCTCTTCTTTCAGAAATGGATTTTCTAAGCTCTCGGATTTTTGCCGAGAGCTCTCTCACTTTGTTGTTGTATTCGTCTCTTTCAGCTCTTGTTTGAGCTATTTTGTTCTCTAGCTCTTTGAGTTCGCTAACGAGTTTTTCAAGTGCCATGGGTTCACGCCTATTTTTTGAGTATTACTCTTGCGTCTATTACCTTTATTCCTTTTTCGAATACGAATACAGGGTTTAGATCGAGCTGATCTATTTCCTCGTTCTCTAGGAGCATTTTTGAAGTCTTGACTATTGCGTCTGCTAGAGCATCTAAATCTGCTGGAGTTGTCCCTCTGTATCCCTTCAATATTTGATATCCCTTAATCTCGCTTATCATTTCAAGAGCGTCCTCTACGCTTACTGGCGCTATTCTGAAGCTGACATCTCTAAAGATTTCAACGAATATTCCTCCTAGTCCGAACATTACTGCAGGCCCGAATTGCGGGTCTCTTATTCCGCCTATAATTACTTCGGTTGCTTGAGGCACCATTTCTTGAATTAATATACCTACAATTCTTGCGTCGGGCTTTCTTGATTTAACATTAGTCACTATTTCGTCGTAAGCCTTTATTAGTTCTTCTTCACTCTTGACGTTTACCTTGACTCCACCTACGTCCGATTTATGAAGAACATCAGGGGAGACTATTTTCATGACTATGGGGAAACCTATTTCCTTAGCTATTTTAATGGCTTCTTCCTTGCTTCTGGCCACTTTGCTTTTAGCTACAGGTATTTCGTACAGAGAGCATAGGAGCTTAGCTTCGTCTTCATAAAGCCATGTACGCCCTTCCTTTAAGGCGTTTTCAATGAGCTCGCGTGGAGTCATGGCTTGTCCCTCACCTCGACTATTTAGTTCCAAGCTTTTTAAGCATTTTCTTCTTCCATTTAACCCATCTATATACTGCCGCTAGAGCTAATACTGCTCTTTCCGGAGTTGGATAAGAGGGTATTCCATTCTGCTCCAGTATCTTCATGCCTTTCTGGCATTCTTCGCCGCCAATGTAGCATGCAACTACAGGCTTACGACTGCCGTGCTTCTTGACTACATCTGCTATTACTTCTGATAGCTTAGGAGGATCTACAACTGCTGTCTGGCAGAACAGCAGTATTATTGAGTGAATACGATCATCGCTTAGCGCTACCTCAAGGGCTTTAGCATACTCATCATATGCTGCCTGACCTGTAAGATCTACTGGATTCTTGGGGCTACCGAAAGGCGGCATACATTTCCTGAACTCGTTCATAAGGTCTTCAGGAAACTCCATTAAGTTTAGTCCATAATCTGAACAGGCGTCAGTAGCCATTACGCCTATACCTCCGCCATTGGTTATTATGACTACATTATCTCCTTTAGGTTCGGGAAGCGCCGTAAATGCTCGAGCCCAGTCAAAGGCCTCTTCAACGTTAAGCGCTCTTAAGACACCACACTGCTTAAAGGCGACATCATAGAAGACATCGCTGCCTGCTAGAGATCCTGTGTGAGATGCAACTGCCCTAGCTCCTCTTTCAGATCTACCTGCCTTAATCACTATTATCGGCTTTTTAAGCGAACATTTAGCTGCAGCTTCCATAAATCTTCTGCCGTTATCAAGTCCCTCCATGTAGATTAACACGACTTTAGTATGCTCGTCGTCGACAAAGTACTCGAGTAAATCTGCTTCGTCTACATCAGCCTTATTTCCTAGACTGACTACTGCTGAGAGACCTATTCCCGCGAAAATAGTCCATCCCATTAGAGCTATGCCCAGAGCTCCACTCTGAGTTATGAAAGCTATTTTTCCGGGAAGAACTTTTGTCGGACCAAAAGTAGCATTTAGTTTCGAGGGGGCACTAAAAACTCCGAAGATATTTGGACCTATGAAACGTATGCCGTACTTCCTAGCTATTTCTACTATTTTGTTTTCCAGCTCAACGTTGCCTATCTCCTTGAAGCCTGAAGAAATAATCGCGGCCGCTTTGACTCCCTTTTTACCGCACTCCTCAAGAGCAACTGGAACATATTTAGCCGGAATAGAAATTACCGCTAAGTCTACTGGCTCAGGTATTTCCAAGATAGACTTGTAACACTTAAGCCCTAGTATCTCGTCAGCTTTGGGGTTTACAGGATATATTTTACCTTCATAGCCGTACTCTATTATGTTTCTGAGAATTTCGTGGCCTATTTTTCCGGGAGACCTGGACGCGCCTATTACTGCTACGCTTTTCGGAAAGAACAAGTATTTTATATTAGATTTAACATGCTCTTCTTGAGACATCCTAAGCTCACATTATTACGAAAATAAAAAATTTTCTTTTGGAATACAAACTGACTTCTCCTATTCACGCTATCTCCACTGTTAGCTTTAGGCGGAAGATTTATTACCGACTAAATAAAGGAGAGTTGGGTGCTTATAGAAGATGGTAACGGCCTATGATGTCCCCGCACAATTACTTATAGAAAGGGTGGCAAAGTACCTAAAGGAGAATTTCCCAGAAGTAAAGCCACCACCCTGGGCTATGTTTGTTAAGACAGGCCCCCATGCTGACAGAGTGCCAGAAGACCCTGACTGGTGGTACATTAGATGTGCTTCAATATTACGCAAATTATACTTCCACGGACCAGTAGGAATCGAGAGATTAAGGACAGCTTACGGCGGGCGTGCAGATCTAGGCATGAAACGCAAACACTGTAAAAAGGCAGGAGGATCTATTATAAGAAAAGCTCTACAGCAACTCGAAGCAGCGGGCCTAGTGACTAAAGTGGAGAAAAAAGGCAGAATACTGACTCCTAAAGGCAGATCTCTTCTCGATAGCATAGCTCACAAAATATTTATGGAGCTCGTGAGAGAAAGACCTGAGTTAAGAAAATACAGTCCAATTAGGTGAGAAAATGGCCCACGCAAAGCCTTTAGGCAAAAAACTTAGACTTGCAAGAGCACTAAAACAGAATAGATCCCCGCCCCTGTGGGTAGTTGCAAAAACTAAAGGAGAATTTAGAAGACACCCTAAGATGCGCCACTGGCGTAGAAAAAGATTAAAGTTGTGAAAAAGGTGATGTAAAGAATGTCTGAATCACCTTCCCTTGAAGAAGAGTTAGAGCTCATAGAGGAAAGAGAGTATGTAGTTCCTCTAGGAAGACTGTACTGGGGTCCTCGTAGAAAAAGAGCCAAAAAAGCCATTAGAATGTTAAGAGAATTCGCCCTAAGACATTTAAGGAGGTTAAATGTAGAGGAGGTAAAAATAGACCCTAAGGTAAACGAATATATCTGGTCTAGAAACATAGAAAAACCTCCTCGGAGAGTAAAAGTTAAAATAAAGGTATTCAGAGGAGAAGAAGGTAATATAGCCAAAATAGAGCTCACATAAAATGTCTCTCGAAAAACTCTCTTTATTTGGTGTATCAAGTATAGGAGTATTCATTTTCGCAAACAATGAACTAGCTATAGTTCCTCCAACAATTCCTCCAAACGATATAGAAACCCTAAAGGAAGTAATGGGTGTAGAAAAAATAATACAGACGACTATCTGTGGCACAAACCTCATAGGAGTGTTTATTGTCGGAAACGATAAAGGCATAGCTGTACCTATAGATATTCTCGAAGAAGAGCTAGAACTTCTGAAAAAAGAAATTGGGGACTTAAACATAGTTGTTATAAGTGATCGAAGAAACGCCCTAGGCAATTTAATCTTGCTAAATAACTCGAAAGCACTTGTAAGCCCTTATTTCAGTAAAGAAGTACGCAATCTTCTTCTTGATAACTTAGGAGTAGAAGTAGTTGAAGGAAAAATAGCAGATAGCGAGTTAGTAGGAACCCTAGCTATAGCAAATAACAGAGGCGTGCTCGTAAGCGCTTTGGCTAGTGAAAACGATTTAGAGTTCTTATCTTCAATCTTCAATAATCTCACAATAGATGTAGGTACGGTGAACAGAGGAAGCCCCTTCATAAGGACAGGAATGGTTGTAAACGACAGAGGAGCTCTCGTAGGAGAAGATACTACGGGTCCGGAGATAATGCGTATACAGCAAGTTCTGCTCAGCTAGCATCTTCAGAGACACAAGAGACTAGCCCGCTACATTTAAAAGCCTATTTCGCTATTCTGCTTCAAGGTGCTCTCTATGCCAAAGGTATTTCGCATCACCGGAGAAATGAGAATTGGAGGAGAATGGAAAAAATTCACAATTGAGTGGCCCGGGCTGTGCAAAGAACACGTACTAGAGCGAGTGTACTCTGTTCTAGGCTCAAGATACAAACTTAAGAGATTTGAAATAAGAATACACAAAGTCGAGGAAATATCTCCTGAAGAAGTTAAAAACCGCTACGTCAAAGAACTTCTTGAAATAGATACACTATACGTAACAAGGTAGATAAAATGAGTCAAACAAAGTTAAGTCAAGAAGAACTAAGGAGACTTTCTGCCGAGTATATGCTTTTACAGAACCTAATCAGAGAACTTGAACAGAGAATAAGCCTATTGTCTACAACAATAAATGAGCTAATGACAACAAAGCAAACTATAAACGAATTATCAAAGCTCTCTAAAGATCATGAACTCATAGTGTCTGTAGGTAGAGACGTTTATTTAAGAGTAAAAGTAGCCGAGAGCGGTAAATTCCTCGTGGACTTAGGAGCAGGTACTATAGTAGAGAGATCAACAGAAGATGCTATTAAAATCATAGATTCCAGAATAGAGGATTTAAGAAAAGCTCTTGAAGAGTACCAAAGAAACTATAGCGTTCTAGTAAATAGATTGGCTCAAATAAGAGAGATAATAGAGAAATCAACATAACAGTTAAACTATGCTAAATAGTCTAAAAAAGACACTGAGCAAAATAGTATTCAGAATAGCGCAAAAGAAGCTATCACCTTATGAAATAGAGGAAATAGCTGAAGAAGCTTTTATTTCACTTATAGAAAGCGACGTCGCATATGAAGTGGCGGAGAAAATAAGCAATACTCTCAAAGAAAAACTATCATCTGAGAAGGTAGGCCTACTGGACAACCCTAAGGAAAAAGCTATAGAAATTCTATATAGCACACTGGTTGAGATTCTAACTCCCCAAACAACGGTAGATTTGATTAAAATGATTAAAGAAAAAAACTCTAAAGGTCTCCCCTTTGTAGTGCTCTTCGTGGGACCTAACGGCCAGGGCAAGACTACTACCGTAGTTAAGGTAGCTAAATTCCTCAAAGACAAAGGCTTTAGCGTAGTAATTGCAGCAGCCGACACCTTCAGAGCAGGTGCTATCGAGCAGCTAGAAACTCTAGCGAAAAGAGCTGGAGTGAGAGTAATTAAACAGAAGTATGGCGCAGACCCTGCCGCCGTAGCATATGATGCAGTAGAGCATGCGAGAGCTAAGAAAATAAACGTAGTTCTTGTAGATACTGCTGGACGCCTACAGACAGACAAAGATCTAATGGAAGAAATGGCTAAGATTAAAAGAGTTATTCAGCCAGACTTAGTAATCTTTGTCGCTGACGCTCTCATAGGAAATGACGCAGTAAACCAAGCACAGGAATTTGATAAATATGTGGGTATAGACGGAGTCATTTTAACTAAGCTAGACGCAGACGCTAAAGGTGGCGCCGCACTTTCAATAACATACGTTACAGGAAAACCTCTCATATTTTTAGGCACTGGACAGAACCTAGATGACCTCAAAGAATTTTCACCTGAATCTTTTGTAAAGTCCCTACTTAGCAACGAAAGCTAAAGTCCCTTTCGGACCTCTCAGACCAAGTAAGAAATATAAACAAGCTTAAATAGTACTCTTGAGCTTTATGAAGCATTTATTGACTCTAAGCGACCTTTCACCCGCCGAACTCCGCTACTTAATAGACTTAACAGAGTACTTTAAAAAGAAAAGGCTCATAGGAGAAAAATCAGAGGATATTCTTCGAGGAAAAACACTAGGCCTTGTCTTTCAGAAACCATCCACAAGAACTCGCGTGTCGCTTGAAGTAGCTATTCTTGAACTAGGCGGCCGAAGCATATATATGGACTGGAGAACTCTACAGCTAGCCCGAGGAGAACCCATAAAAGACACTGCGAGAGTTCTCAGCCGATATCTAGACGGAATAATAGCCAGAGTATATGAACACGAGACACTTGTTGAGATGGCTAAGTACTCAAGAGTCCCCATAATAAATGCTCTAAGCAACATGTATCATCCGATACAAGCAATATCAGATATGTTCACTTTAAGAGAGCATTTCGGAACACTAGATAAATTAAAAGTGACCTTTATAGGCGATGGCGGAAGCAACGTCTGCCACTCGCTTTTATTAGCCTGTACAATGCTCGGAGTTTCTATAAGCATCGCATCGCCGCCGCAGTACAGACCACATGAAAAAGTCTTAGAAAAAGCCCTAAAATATGCCGAGAAAAGTGGATCTAAAGTAGAGGTAACAGATGACCCTGTAAAAGCAGTGGAAGGCGCCGACGCAGTATACACAGATGTCTTCGTGAGTATGGGCTTCGAGGCCGAGAGAGAAGAAAGACTTAAAGTATTTATACCAAAGTACCGCATAACAGTAAAGTTAATGAAAAAAGCTAAGCCAGATGCTGTGTTCATGCACTGTCTGCCTGCTAAGAGAGGAGAAGAAGTCGAAGAAGAGGTTCTCGAAGATGAAAAAATATCTATAGTTTGGACTCAAGCTGAGAATAGGCTTCACTCAGCTAAAGCTATTTTATCCTACATCTATGGGGGTAGGTATCTATGAGAAAGATATTTAGTGAAATTGTGCGCATACTGCGTGTAACTAAAAAGCCGTCAAAAGAAATGTTCATGACTACTCTCAGAGTAAGCTTCTTAGGCCTACTTCTTCTAGGCTCACTCGGCTTCATAATACAAATAGTAGGCCTAACAATAATGTCCGCGAGAGTCCCGAGACCTCCCCCCAACATAATAATAATGGCTCTGATAGCTATAGCAATAACACTAGCAGCTATTATAATGTATATGAGAAGAGGTAGAAGAACATGAACAGCTTAGTTAGCCGGTTTTATGCAATAAGAACAGTTGCTGGCCAAGAACACAATGTAGCGCTGCTAATTGAAAGTAGAGTAAAAAGTTTAAAACTCAACATAAGATCCATAATGGTTTTTGAAGACCTAAAAGGCTTTGTATTCATAGAATCTCCCTCAGTACGAGATATAGACAGAGCAATTAGTGGCCTGCGGCACATAAAGGGGAGAGTTCGAGGGTCCATCTCATTCAGCGAGCTAGAGAAATTCATATATTATAAGCCTATCATAGAGAGCATTAAAGTAGACGACATAGTTGAGATAGTTCACGGACCCTTCCGCGGAATGAAAGGCAAAGTAAGACATGTCGATAAGAGTAGAGGCGAAATAGTCTTAGAAATTCTCGACGCAACCTACCCGTTCCCTGTAACAATAAACGCTGAAGACGTCAAGATAGTCAAGAAGGCAGAAAAGAGTGAGCTTTATTAGTAAGACATATTCTCTAACACGTACTGACATCGGTGAGGAAAATGGGTAAGAAGAAAACGCTGCAGTTCCTGGTTCCCGGAGGAAAAGCTACAGCAGGTCCCCCTATAGGACCTGCTCTAGGACCTCTCGGAGTAAACGTGATGGCTGTAGTCAACAAAATCAACGAACTGACTAAAGAGTTCTCAGGCATGCAGGTACCTGTTAAAGTCATAGTCGATATAGACACTAAAGAATTTGAAGTAGAAGTAGGAGTCCCCACTACAAGCGCGCTCATAATAAAGGAAGCTAAAGCTGAGAAAGGCTCAGGTGAACCCGGTAGAAAATTTGTAGGAAACTTGACAATGGAACAGGCAATAAAAATAGCTTTAATCAAGAGATCTCAGCTCAAGTCGAAAACTCTAAAAGGAGCAGTAAAGCAGATACTAGGGTCGTGTCTCAGTATGGGTGTCACTGTTGAAGGAAAGAACCCTAAAGAAGTATTAAAAGAACTTGATGCAGGCGTATATGATGATTTACTCAAGAAACATGAGAAAGAAGGGTGATGTTCATGCCTGTCGACTATAGGATCTTTATTAACCCTCTTAGAGAAGCCAAAGAAAAAGCCAAGCCAAGGAACTTTAAGCAGAGCTTCGAGCTCGTAATAAAGCTCCGTGATGTAGATGTGAAGCGCCCCGAAAACAGGATTAACATGCCGGTCGCGCTCCCACATCCACCTAAAGAAAAATTAGCCAAAGTATGTGTCATAGCGGGAGGAGACCTCTATGTAAAAGCAAAGTCTGCTGGCGCCGACGGTGTAGTTTCTCGAGAAGACTTAGAGAAAATAGCGGGTGACAAAAAATCTGCTAAAAAATTCGTCAAGAGCTACGACTTCTTTATAGCCCAAGCAGACCTAATGCCCATTATAGGTAGAATGCTCGGAAGATATCTGGGCCCTGCAGGCAAAATGCCCCAGCCTGTACCTCCTACGGCAGACATACCACCCATAATAGAGAATCTGAAAAGGTCTATCAGAATTAGGATAAGAAACCAGCCACTTGTAATGTGCAGAGTAGGTCTTGAAGACCAGCCACTCGAAGAGGTGGCCAAGAATATTGCAGCTGTATTCTCAGCTCTTGAAACCAAATTCCGTATTCCGTATAACATAGAGAAGGTGTATGTTAAGCTTACTATGGGTCCTGCTGTTAAGGTTAATCTCAAATGAGGTGTATGTAGATGAGTATAGCGGTAGCTAAACCCAAATATGTGAGAGAAAGACCCATTCCGCCAAGAAAAGTAAAGATAGTTAAAGAAGTATCTGAATTAATGCTCAAATACCCCACAATAGCGATAGTATCTATTCGCAACGTAGGTGCCCCCGTTCTTCATGAAATAAGAGCAAAGCTTAGAGAAAGAGGAGATATTTTAAAAGTTTGCAAGAATACTCTCGCTAGAATAGCAATTGATAAAGTCAAAGATAAGAAACCAGGATTAGAAAAATTTAAAGACTACCTTAAAGGAGAAAACGCGTTTATCTTTACTACTCTGAACCCATTCGAATTATACTTATTCCTAGAAAGGAACAAAATCCCTAGAGAAGCCCGCCCCGGAGATATCGCCCCTGACGACATTATAGTACCCTCCGGAAACACAGGCTTCGCTCCAGGACCTATTCTCAGCTTATTTGGAAAACTCAAAATACCCACGCGAATTCAAGAAGGAAGTATTTGGATAACAAAAGACACCGTTGTAGCTAAGAAAGGCGACGTTATTTCAGCCGAGCTAGCTGAACTCCTCAAAAAACTCGATATAAAGCCTATTCTCTCAGGCCTAGAGATAAAAGTCGCAATTACAGATGGAATCATAATAGAAAAAGACCAACTCAAAATAGACATCAACGAGTACAGAGAACAACTAATAGAGGCTCACAGAAACGCTATTCAGCTAAGCATCGGAGCCCCCATATTCATCCCAGAAGCTATATCGTATATAGTACAGAGAGCCGCTAGAGAAGCCAACAGCCTAATATACAATACAGTACTTCCGTTCAAAGAATCTATAGAAAAAGCGCTAGCCAAAGCAGAACTAATAGCCAGAAAGCTTCACGAAATGATTAGAAGCAAACTGAGCAGCTAATAACTAAGAGTTTTCTTTATTCGTTCTCAAGAAAATATATTCTTTATATTTCTGTTTAGGAAATTTCGCCAGAAGATGAAATATATAGGGTAGAAAATATCTACTAAAAGGAATGAAAAACCTTTATCAAGTCGATCTCTTTGAAGAAAAGGGTTTTACTAGAAAGCAGTGCCCACTCTGTAAAGACTACTTTTGGACACTAAACCCGGATCAAGTAACGTGCGGAGAACCTCCCTGTACAGAATATACCTTTATTGGGTCTCCTCCCACGTCGAAATACAAGAGTCTTGCCTCTATTAGATCCGCTTACATAAAGTTCTTCGAGAAAAGAGGACACAGTCACGTTAAAAGATACCCTGTTGTAGCAAGATGGAGAGACGACGTATACCTAGTAGGAGCTTCAATTTACTGCTTCCAGCCCTGGGTCACAGAAGGTATAGTCGACCCTCCCGCCAATCCTCTGGTGATATCTCAGCCTTGTATTAGGCTAACAGACCTTGACAATATAGGACGTACAGGCCGCCATCTTTCTTGCTTCGAAATGATGGCTCATCATGCTTTCAACTTCGGTAAAATTACAGTGTATTGGAACAACGAGACTGTTAGACTTTGCTTCGACTTCTTTACAGAAGAGCTGAAGATACCTGAAGATAAAATAGTGTTTAAAGAAGGAATGTGGAGCGGAGGTGGCAACGCGGGAGAAGACTTTGAAGTACTTATAGAGGGGCTCGAGGTAGCAACTCTCGTTTTCATGCACTATAGGCAAGAAAACTCCAAGCTACTTGAGCTAGGCAACTACATTGTAGACACAGGCTACGGTCTAGAAAGAATACTATGGTTATCAACAGGCGCCCCGACTCTCTACGACGCTTTATTCGCAGATATTTTACCTGAAGCGCGGAAAATGTTGGGTATACCTGAACCAGATCCCTCAATAATGTCTACACTCTCTAAGTACTTCGGAAAGATAGACGCATCAAAGACAGACATCGAAAAAAGCTATAGAGAAATAGCCAGCCTCGTCGGAATGTCTACAGAAGAACTGAAAAGCACAGTAATCCCCTTGGAAAACATTTACGCAGTACTGGATCACTGCCGTGCGCTAATGTTCATGATAGGAGACGGCGTAGTTCCCTCAAACACGGGTACAGGATACTTAGCGCGCCTGCTTATCAGGAGAGCTGTCAGAAAACTCAGAGCTCTCTCACCCGATGTATCGCTTGTTGACATAATGTCGCTATCTCTTAAATACTGGACAAACATATTCATAGAGTATAAAGATCTCGTAGATACAATACTCGAGATAGTAGACCTTGAAGAAGAAAGATATAATAAAACTCTCAAAAAGGGCGAGGCTTTAGTCAAATCGTTTATCAGGAAAAAACTCGAGAAAAAAGAGAAAGTACGCACCGACGATTTAATTTATCTCTATGAGTCACACGGAGTCCCACCCGACTTGGTAGAGAAAATCGCTAAAAAAATAGGAGCAGAAGTGAAGGTTCCGCAGAACTTTTACGAGTTGCTAGCTCAGAAAGCATCTTTTAGAAAAATAGAAAAGGAAGAAAAAATACCGTTAGATCAGAAACTGCTTGAAGGAGAAAGCGAAACCATTCCTCTCTACTACAAGGACCCGTACTTATTCAAGTTCACTGCTAAAGTCTTAAAGATAATTAACGGAAAGTACGTCATTTTAGACCGAACAGCATTTTACCCTGAAGGAGGAGGACAGCCGTCAGATACAGGATTTTTGATAAATAAGCATGGAGAAAGAATACGTGTAAACTACGTGTTCAAGGTAGGAAATATAGTCGTACACGAGATATCGCCGAAAGATTCTACAAAACTTGAAGAAGGAGAGCTAATAGAGGGACACGTTGACGAACAAAGAAGAAAACAGCTGATGAAAGCTCACACAGCTACACACATTCTCTTAGGCGCGCTAAGAAGAGTTTTAGGTCCTCATGTCTGGCAAGCTGGAGCGCAAAAAGGAGTTAACAGAAGCAGACTCGACATAACTCACTACAAACACCTATCGCTCGACGAACTACACAAAGTAGAAATGCTAGCAAATAAAATAATTCAAGAGAATAGAAAAGTACATGTAAGCATAGAGGAGAGAACCAAAGCTGAGCAGAAATACGGTTTTGTACTATACCAAGGCGGCGTAGTGCCCGGAAAAACACTCCGAGTAGTGAACATAGAGGACTGGGATGTAGAAGCATGTGGAGGAACTCACTGCAGGTATACTGGCGAGGTAGGCTTTATAAAGATCATTCGTTCGCTACGTATACAAGATGGAGTAGAGAGAATTGAGTTTACTGTAGGCGAAAAAGCTGTCGAGTATGTGCAGAAAATGGAGAGAAGTCTGAAAGAAATAGCAGATACTCTTGGAACTCCTGTAGAAGACGTTGTTCACTCTGTAGCAAAGATATATGAAGAATACAGAGAGCTGAGGCGAGAAAACGAGAGACTTAAAGAGAAAATACTAGAGATGAGCAAGGATAAAGTACTTGAGAAAGGAACTGTCTTGGGAGAGTTCTTCGTCATTGTACATGAAATTGAAGCTACGGAATTTAGAGACTTACTGAAACTGGCAGCTCTCATAGTGAAAGAAAAACCAAATGCCGTTACTTTACTTTATAGCAGGAGAAACAGTGATGCAGTATACTTAATCCTACTAGGTAAAACGGCTTCAAAGAAAATCGATGCTAGAGAGCTAGGGCAAGAGATTATGGTAATAGCCGAAGGAAAGGGAGGAGGAAAAATAGACATGTTCAACGGCAAAGGACAATATCTGCCGGAACATATGCTCAGAAACAAAATTGTTGAAAAAATTAAAACTCTAACAAATGTTAATAAAGGTTAGGGAGACTACTGCTGTGAGATTATGAGACCTCTATCTCCAAGAGAATTCCGCAGACTTGCTAAAAGGCTTGGAATTAAAGTTGAGGAGCTAAAAGACGTAGAGAAGGTCTCAATAGTGCTGTCAGACAAAGTAATAGAAATAATAAATCCTTCCGTCAGCGTAATGACAGTTTCGGGCAACACCATATACCAGGTCGTAGGCGGCGAAATAAAAGAAGTAGAGAGAGAGAAACCTGTTGAGGAAATAGAAATAAGTGAAGAAGATATACAGCTTGTAGCAGAGCAGGCGGGAGTAAGTCTAGAGGAAGCAAAAATGGCGCTAATGGAAACTAAGGGCGACTTAGCGAAAGCAATAATGCTTCTCACTTCTAGAAAAGCTCAACTCTCCCAGTAAATCAGTATTCGCAAACACTAGTAAACAAATGTTTTGACAAAAATAATTAACGATATATACAAGTTGCTAAAGTTAGGGAAACAGTATGGCATACGAACGTCTAGTAAAAAAGCTTACTAAAGAAAACTTATGGCTTTACATACTGAGATTACTCAAGGA
>QMRV01000017.1 GCA_003649445.1 Thermoprotei archaeon
CCCCCACCTCTCTCCAAGTATTTTACCTTGATGTTAATTTAAGTATTTATATTCATGATTTATGGGCTTTGAGTTCTTGTTTAGGGAGTGATGAGTGGCTTGAGTATAGGTTGCCGAAGGAGTTTAAGGTAGAGGGTAAGGTGCTTGGCTCGTGGATTAGTAAGGCGGGAAATACGGTAATCATTGTTGTAGAGGAGAGCTTAATAGGTGTGCCGTATCGACTCCTATATTGGTGGAACAAGAAACAATAAACATAACCGCTCTCGAAAGTTTCCCGAAATAGCATCTCTATATATTTTCCTATCATCAATTCTCCAGTATCTATGAATAATCATGTTTCTTAGAGATGCTATTTTTTCCATCTCTTCGGCTGTTTCAGATTTAATTACTCCTTTCAAAGCTAGTTTTGAAAAAACTTCCCTATAGCTTTCAGCTGTCTCCGAAAAGTCTTTTTCGAGTATTGCTATTCCTAGGTCAGATGCAGCTTCTACTATCTGTATTATTGAGAATCTAGCTGAAAATCTAAGTGTTCTACTAGACATAAAATCAGATTCACTAAATTTAGTTATAGTCTTTAGTTCATCTAAAGCATCCTGTATTTCCTTTAAAACACTTTTAATGTATTCTTTGCTTACTTTACTCACAGCAGGATTATTTACGTTTAACTTGCTTTTATGTTTATTGACAGCAAAGTGTTTTATTACAAAACCTGAGTATTCACTTGTATGAACGTAATTATTGTGATGCTTGATAGCCTGCGGCCAGATCATTTAGGTTGCTATGGTAACTCATGGATTAAGACACCTAATATAGATGCTTTTGCAAAGGAAAGTATTGTTTTTGATAGAGCCTACGCTGAAGGAATGCCTACACTTCCTGTACGCACAGCGCTTTTTACAGGCAGATATACTTTAATGAGAAAAGGCTGGCAGAGGCTTGAGCCAGAAGACGTTCCTTTAGCTGAAGTCCTGTGGGATAGCGGCTATGTTACGGCACTTATAAGTGACACATACCACATGCATAAGCCTACTATGGCCTACGAGAGAGGATTTGACTACGTAAAGTGGATTAGAGGCCAGGAAGCAGACCCCTATATAGTCGACCCAAATATAAAAGTTGATTTAAGTAAATGGAGTCCTAAGAACTATCTCACGGACCACGATAGAAATGTCTTAACTCAATACCTCAAGAACACTGCTCACTGGAAAAGCGAAGAAGACCACTTTGTAGCTCAAGTAGTTAAAGAAGCCATTAAGTGGCTTGAAGAACAAGTAGCTAGAGGACGCAAAGACAGAATCTTTTTGTGGCTAGACTCATTCGATCCCCACGAGCCAGGGGACCCGCCACAAGAATACTATGAACTATATGCTCCTGACTACAGCGGCCTACCTATTATTCATCCATCAATAGGAGGAAAAGACGGCGGATTCATTAAGCACTTCACTTTACCTGAAATACAGCACATTAGAGCACAGTATGCGGGCGAAATCACGCTAGTAGATAAGTGGGTAGGCATTTTCTTCGAGAAAGTAAAGGAGCTAGGACTATGGGAGAACTCGTTGATAATACTTATTAGCGACCACGGAGAGCCTCTAGGAGAACATGGTATAATAAGAAAAGTGAGGCCCTGGCCCTACGAAGAGCTTTCGCGAATAGTCTTTATGATTAAGCCTCCTGAAGAACTAGGAGCAAAGCCGAAAAGAGTAAAAACATTCGTTCAGACAGTCGACTTGGCTCCCACAATAGTGGACCTACTTAAGCTACCTGAAGAAAGAAGCAGATGGACTGTAAAGCCTTCATATGAAGGCAAAAGTCTACTGCCAGTCCTGCTAGGAGAAGAAGAACATGTTAGAGACTGTGCAATAGCAGGACACTATGGGCGGTCGTGGAGCATTAGGACAGAAGACTATAGTCTATATCTTTGGCCTCAGCAAATGACACCCTATACTTTCGGCACAAGATACATAAAAGAACAAGAGAAGGTGGAGCCGGAGTTATATAGTCTTGATAGGAACTATCTTCCGCCTCCGCCTAAAGACTGGAGTATAGGAGATCAGCCCGAGAAAGAAAACATATTTAGTGAAGAAAAAGAAGTAGCGAAAGAGCTCGAATTAAAGCTTAGAAGAATATTGATGAAAATTATTTAATCTAGACCTTATTTGCATACAAGATATAGAAAACTATTTTAGTAGACTACCGCTTAGTACTATTGATGTCCGAAGAGTATGATGAAGAGCTAGAAGCTATTAAGCTTAGGAAGCTTCAGGAGTATCAGCGCAGATTAAGGGAGCTAGAGGAGCAAGAGAGAGCTAGAAGAGAGTTTGAAGCACGAAAAGAAGCTATGCTCAGAGCTATATTGACTCCCGAGGCTAGACAAAGATTAATTAACTTGAAGCTCGTTAAGCCCGAGCTCGCAGAAAGTCTCGAACTTCAGTTAATTCAGTTAGCTCAAGCCGGCCGCCTTAAAATACCTGTAACTGATAGTGAGCTTAAAATGATACTGGCTGAACTTTATAGGAGAACTAGAAGAGACATAAAAATAAGATTTTATAGAAAATAATACCAGTGCTAATTCTACTTCTTCTTAGAGAAATAGTCTTTTATCTTGGAGGCATGCCTAACTACTTTTTTAATTGCCTTAACTACTGTATCCATTTCTTCCTGTGGATTATTTAGCGCTGAGCCAGGTAGCCACAAGCCTGTTTCATAACATAGTTTCTCTGCATTCGGGCACAGTCCTTTAGGATATTCTACCTTCTTACCATAGAATGGACAAGTGTACGGGCATCCTCTAGGTCTTGCTCTGTGTTCTCTGAATATAGGGTTCTCGTACACTGGCCAAGCGTATCCTTCATATAACTCGACGTTCTCTGCCTGTACTGCCTTACAGAATTCTGCCTTAGACAAACCTACTTTTTTGAGATGATAGTATATTGGATAGAGATGCCACGCGTGTTTAACATATGGAGCAACATAAGGAGGCTCTACTACTCCCTCAAGCTCTTCTTTTATTAACTTTGACAAATACTCAGCATTTCTTCTACGCTCTTCAGTTATTTTAGGTAGCCTCTTGAGCTGTACTCTTAAAATCGCTGCCTGCATTTCAGTCATACGGTAGTTCCAGCCTAGCTCTGCGTGATAGTACCAAGGCTTATCTCTACGTCTACCGTGCTCTCTAAGAGACCTGCACTTCTCGGCAAGCTCTGGGTCATTTGTAGTGATCATTCCTCCTTCGCCAGCAGTCATGTTTTTCGACTGCTGGAAACTAAAAATACCTATGTGTCCTATTCCGCCTACTTTCTTTCCTTTATACTCCGCTAAATGGGCTTGTGCACAGTCTTCAATAACATAAAGTCCATGCTCTTCGGCAATACGCATAATTTCATCCATTTCACATGGATGACCTGCTAAGTGCACTACTATAATTGCCTTAGTTCTATCAGTGACCTTCTTCTCTATTTCACATGGATCGATGTTTCTTGTTTTGAGATCTACGTCAGCGAAAATAGGTATAGCGCAGTTGTGTAAAACACAGGTAGCGGAAGCGATAAACGTGTAGGGAGTAGTTATTACTTCATCTCCAGGTCCTATATCTAAGGCCTTTATAGCAATATCGAGTGCGGCTGTGCCGGAGCTACAAGCGATAGCGTATTTCACGTCCATTACTTTAGCGAACTCTTCTTCAAAAGCAGGTACTTCATAGCCCTCATACATGCTTGCGAAAAGCTTTTTCCTCTTCAAAACTCTTTTAACAGCCTCATATTCTTCTTCAGTTATTATAGGCCAGTCTACAAGGCCTTTTTCTCTTACGGGCTTTCCACCCAATATTGCTGGTTTTTCGGACACAGAATAATGTTTAACCCTCAAGTATAAATCTATAACCATAAGTAGTTTTTATTTTGTCATGAGTAATAAGTACCATGGTCGACTGGAAAGGCTTTATTCCTCCCCAGTACATCGACAGAGCAACTAGATTCAAGAAAGTTGTACTAGACCCCCCGAGCTCTGAACCTGGCTCATGGGTTGGTGCAGGCAGGGTATTCTATGACCACGTCTTTAAAGAGTATTTAATGGCTGTAAGGCCTCGAAAACCTGCTCCAGCGAGAGGAATTGAAGTCAGAATATATTCCAGTAAAAACGGAGAAGACTTCTACCTGAAGACAGCTTTGACTAAAGAAGATATATCTAGGGACATGAAAACAGAAGTTCTCAGCATTGAAGGAGTACAGATTATAAGAGATCCCTTAACAGACCTCCTATACCTCTACGTGTCTGTAGACTACAGGCGGGCTTAGGAAGCAATACTTTATGTATCTGACGACCCCCGCAGGCCCCCAGGAGTACAAAGGATTTGTCTTGAAAACAGGCGAGAGGTACGATGCTAAAGAGGCAAGAGACGTAGTGGTAGATATTATTGACAGCACTTATTTTATGTTCTATAAGGCTCAAAGAGAAGTAAAGAACGTGAAGACAGGTCTAGCAATAAGCCACGACGGTATTCACTGAAAGAAACTAGGTATACCTACTATAGACGGCGAAAAACAGCCAGACTACTTCCAGCTAAACGGCAATTTCTTCACTTGTGCCGGAGGGGAGTTCTTTCATGGGTCTTGCTCGAAGATATTTAATAAATGGCTACGGTATAGCAAAACACTTCGAAGCATACGTAGTCGACTACCGCAACTACAATTTAGAGACAGTCTATCAGACAGAGTGGAAAGCAGCTTCACCTTACGAAAGAAAAGACTGGCCTACACACGGGTACTCGAGCATAGTCTTCGACTATGACAATAATAGAGTACTAATATACATTGAATCAATAGGCCCCAAGTACACTAAAGAAGTCGGCTGGGCTACACAAGTAGATAGATGGATTTTATATGAAGCAAAACTACTTGAGAGTTAACAAAATATACTTTGATGCATAATAGTAAGCTGGATGATACTGAGCATAATATACACCTGGGCCTTGATGATACTTTTTTGCGTAGGATTTTCTATAGGATACTACAGCTACCGATCTATTAAAAGAAAATTCGACGAAGAATACGGTAAAAAGGGTCTGCTGTTCAAAAGAGTAATCCACGGAATAGTCTATATTCTTCTCCTGTCGCTTGTACACGAAGCAGTAGTAGTCCGTTTAGGAGAAAATCCTTTAAGTAAAGAAGTAGAAGCACTTATTCTGCTGTTTCTTTTCTTCATCGGAGCCCCGATATTCATAGACATTACGCTAAGCTTATATAAACTGGCTAAAAAACATTAAAGAATGACTCCCCTGGCAACATTCACTATAATTTTCACAATAGTCATACTTCTTCTAGTAGCCGAAATAGAGCATAGAGCTATTGTAGCAATGCTCGCCGCAGTACTCTCAGTATATTTTGGAATATCTTACGGTCTCTTCACATACGAAGATATTGTCGAAATGATTAACTTAGATACAGTACTCTTTATAGTCGGAATACTAATACTCTTTGAAACGTTAAGTGAGTCAGGTTTCTTTGACTTTATAGGACTATACTTACTACAAAAACTTGGTTCACATTATACATTGTCGATAATCACGCTAATAGTGCTGGTGACTCTATTTTCCGGATTTTCTTCAAATATAACAGTAATGCTTATTTTTGGCGCTATAACCTTCAAGTTCGCGGAATCTTTAGGATTTAATGCAAAAGAGACAATACTAGTTGAAGGACTTCAGACTAATGTGGGAGGTATTCTAATACCTATAAGCTCTATTCCAGCGCTCATTATTGCAACAAAAACTCGTATGGGTTTTTCAGACTTCATAAAAATATCACTGCCTTTCATAGTACTACTTACTCTAGTCACCGTCATTATATCGTGGGTTCTATACTACCGTAGAGACTCTAAACTGAATCCTGAGAATAAAGAGGTGATAAGAAAGCTTATAGACCCGTGGTCGGCTGTAGAGAAGCCTTCGGCTCTCTACAGATCGTTTCTCATATTCTCAGGATTCCTTATAACGGTATCTTTAAGTAGCGGCACTGATTTACCGCCGTCTTTTATCGCATTCTTCTTCGTTGTACTGTCATTTATGCTCAGCGGAGTAGACCCAGATAAAGTTTTTAGAAGAACTGACTGGAGCATACCCTTTTTCGTTGGAGGCTTCTTTATTTTCGTTGGAGGTCTAGAGCGCAGCGGAGTACTCGACAAGATAGCAGAAAAATTAGTAGACTTACTTTACTTAAATCCATGTATCAGCGCGCCTCTACTGCTACTTATATGTGCTACTGTCTCAGCCTTTATAGACAACATTCCCGTAGTGTTAATACTATATCCCATAGTAAACGACTTAGTTAAGATCTTGGGTATAGATCCTCTGCCTTTCTATTGGGCACTAATAGTTGGAAGCAATCTTGGAGGAAACTTGACTACTTTTGGCTCTCCTTCAGTACTTATTGGTATAAGACTACTTGAGCGGAGAAAAATGGAAGTATCTATGGGAGAATATGTTAAAAAATGCTATCCAATAGCGCTTGCACAAATACTGGTTTCAATGGTAATTTTAGCGCTGATGACAAATGTGGGTTATCTTTAGTGACAAGAGAATAAATACACCTCCTCTACATCTAAACGGGGAGAGAGTGGAGGAAAATATACTGAAAATTTTAGAAGAAATAATTAAAGTAATATATTCTTATCTTCCAAGCATCCTGTCATCGCTAGTAGTTCTAATTATAGGCTACATCGTAGGCAAAGTTACAGCAAAAGCTGTTGCTGGTGCGGTTAAGTTAGTTAAAGGCGATGAAAGCTTTAAGAAATCTGAAATAGGTGCTCTTTTAACCAAAGCAGGATATCCTATATCAAGAATACTCTCGCTTTTAACGAAGCTTACTATATACACTGTAACTATCGTTACAGCTATTTCTGTGCTAAATATTCCGGCTTTAGAAGAACTAAGTGTAGCTGCAGTAACTTATGTACCGAAGTTCTTTGGAGCCATACTGGTCTTCTTCATAGGAATTCTTTTCACTGAGTGGATTGTAGGATTTGCTGAAGGCGCGCTTAAAGAAATACCTCTTTCGCCTAAGTTTAAATCATCGTTAGCAGCGTTCTTAAAATACGCAATGTACATAATACTTATATTCATAGTATTTGAAATAGCTGACATAGCTCCTCGAGTAATCTCCTACATAGCTCAAGCACTCTTCCTAGCAATAGGAATAAGCGTAGGTCTCGCATTAGCTCTTCTCTTCGGGTTGGGACTAAGAGAAGAAGCCCTCATACTCCTATTCAATGAGCCTAGCGGCTTAAAAGAAGGGACGATTATTGAAATAAATGACACAGTGGGTAAAATAGTTAAAATAACTACATTAATGGTTGAGCTTGAAACAGAAAAGGGAATAGTCTTTATTCCTAAAAAAGACTTTGTTAGAAAGGGATTTAAAGTAATCAAGACCTCTGAAGAATAAATCTATATAGGTAATTTCTTTTCAAAGTCTTTTACAACTACTACTCTCAAGATTTCACCAAAGTACAGCCTATGGTAGTCTCCCGAAGGATAACACACAGAGAGAACACTACTGGGGAGTTTTTCTGCCTCTAAATCAAATTTATAGATAATTTTACACTCATAGCCTATAACGCACTCCTCTATTAGCGGCGACTTCACGTACTTCGAGGGGAGAGGTGTGAGCTTACATCCCCTGAACTTATCTACGTCTCTGCCCGAAACAATACCGCAGTACTCTACAGCCTTCTCTAATCCTTTAGCTGGAACATTTACAGTAAAGTCTCCTGTTTGCTCAAGTAGATTGTAAGTATGTCTCGACGGCCTTACGGCTACTATAAAAACAGGCTTCATCCATATTATGCCAATAAAACCCCAGCCTATAGTCATAGCATTTGGTTTACCTTCATTATCTACCGATACTAGAAGTAATCCTAGTTCTCTCATTACTTCAAGTGTCTTATCAGATACTTCAGTAAAACTAAGCTCTACTCTCTCGGACATAACCTATTACTGGCTTCAAGCATAATAAGCATTTTCATATTGCAATCAAATTTTTATCTAAGCCCTAATTGATTAGGCTGTATGATAGAAATAGTAGGTCATAGAGGTGCAGCCGGATATGAGCCCGAAAATACTCTTAAAGCAATAAGGAAAGGCATTGAGTGCAGAGTAGATTGGATCGAAATAGATGTTCGCGCAACCAAGGACGGTGTACTTGTTTTAATGCACGACGATACAGTAGATAGAACAACTAACGGTAAAGGCCTTCTCAGAGAAATGCTGTTCAGCGAAGTAAGAAAACTCGACGCGGGTAAAGGCGAGAAAGTACCAACTTTAAAGGAAGCACTAGAATTATGTGAAAACAAAGTCGGAGTTCTAGTCGAAGTAAAGGAACCAGATATCACTGAAAAAGTTATAGGTGAAGTAGAGTCATTTAAGGGGCCTAAAATAATGATTATTTCGTTTTACCCAGAAGTAGTTAAAAAGGTTAAAGAACTTTCATCTATAAAAGCTGGTCTTATTTACGCGAAAAACCCTATTGAAAACTTAAATAGAGCAGTAAGTCTCAGAGCCGATGCTGTTCATGTACATTACTCTCTCGTAGATAGAGATTATGTTAAACTGGTTAGAGAAAAGAAGCTCACTTTATGTGCATGGACAGTTAATACTGAGAGAGAAGCTATTAGACTAATTAACTTAGACGTAGATATGATTACTACAGATTATCCTTGTCTCATTAAAGACCTCCTGTCTAAGAAATATGGCTTAAATCTGTTCATGTAGCTTAGCCGCAGCAATAACAGCTTGACCTAAACTCAGGCCTCCGTCACCTGGAGGAGTTTTCTTAGCAAAGAGTACCTTAATTGAATCTCCTACTTCATCTAGTATTCCCTTAATAATGAAAGTGTTAACTGATGCTCCTCCGCCGACCACGAGATATCTATGCTTTTTTCTGAACATTAAAGCTACTTTGGCTAAAATTCTTCCCAACCAGTACTGAACACTGGCTCCAATGTTTTCTGTATCTGTATACTGGAGCAGATCAAGCACTTGAAGCAATGTAGAACTTAGCTCAATTACCTTATGTCCTTCACTATCTCCTTCGATCCTATAGCTAATTTCATCTAGTACTCTGCCTCCGAAACTTTTTTCCTCTAATACAATAGCTGGTTCTCCCTCATAGCTCCTTTCATAACAGAAGCCCAGTAGAGCTGAAACTGCATCAAGGAACCTGCCTGTACTTGATGCTAAAGGCTGCCTACTATAGTAAATCTGCTTTAGAACAATATCTAGTTCTCGAAGTCCTCGAGGAAGCTTATCTTGAAGCTTGAGCTTTAATGCTGTT
This sequence comes from Thermoprotei archaeon, assembly GCA_003649445.1. The sequence goes on from QMRV01000017.1 coordinate 9,327, forward strand.
TCTCTCAGCTCTTCTTCAGATAACTTATCAGACAGTATGCTTAGTAGGACTCTTACTGGATATTTTGTGGCTAGGTCTCCTCCAGGCATTTTAAAGTACTTTAAGTGAGCTAAACGCTTGAAATCTGTGTACGAGACTTCTAATATTTCTCCTCCCCATATACATCCGTCTTCTCCATAGCCTACTCCATCTATTGCTATACCTACTACTTTTTCTCCTAGAGGAATCTTGTGTTCTGCCATTACTGAAGCTATGTGCGCGTGATGGTGCTGTACTTTAAGCGCTTTTGCCCCCTTTAGGGAGTATTCTTCTGAAATGAGGTTCGTTAAGTAGCGGGGATGCTTGTCTACTGCAATGACACAGTCCTTGATATCAATGTTGTAGGCTCTTAAGAGAAAGCTTATTGCGTTCTTCTCGAACTCTAGGGTTTCGAAATTCTCTATGTCGCCTATGTGCTGTGTTAGTATTACTTTATCTTCAATGAGGAGAGCTCCTGTATTAGAGAGCATTGCTCCTAAAGCTACTATGTTCCTTTTAGACGTGAAAGGTATTTTGATCCAGCAGGGAACGTAGCCTCTACTCCTCCTTAAAAAGAATACGTGCGAGCCTACGGCTTTTACTACACTATCGTCTACTCTATTAACTATTCTCCTATTGTGTAGTAGAAAATAATCTGCTATTCCCTTTAAAGACCTTAAAGCTTCCTCATTAGTATGACACAAAGGTAGTCCTGTTAAATTCCCGCTCGTCATAACGAGGTATCTGTCTCTAGTATTCATTAGAAGTATGTAGTGTAGAGGCGTATACGCTAGTTCTACTCCAAGAGTCTTTAAGTTCGGTGCAACATAAAAAGAAACTTCTGCCTCAGGTTTTCTGAGAGCAACTACAATAGGTCTTTGAGGCGAAGCAAGGCACTTCTCTACAGCGGGAGTAATTTCTATGATTTTTGACGCTGCTTTCAAGTCTAGTGCCATTAAGGCGAAAGGCTTTCTTCTTCTCTTCTTCCTAGCTCTTAGCTTCAATACAACATCATCGTCTGTAGCTAGACAAGCTAAGTGAAAACCTCCTATTCCTTTAACAGCGACAATAAATCCTTCCTCGATCAGCTTAGCTGCCTCTATTATAGGATTTTCGCACCCAATTTTTTCTCCAGAAGAGTCGGTCAACCATACTTTAGGCCCGCACTTAGGACAGCTTATTCCTTGAGCATGAAACCTCCTGAGATTACTTGGGTCACGATACTCCTTTAGACACTTTTCGCATAGAGGAAAATCTCTCATAGAAGTGTTCTCTCTATCATAAGGCGGTTTCTCAATTATACTGAAGCGAGGCCCGCACCATGCACATGAATTAAACGGATACATATACCATCTAGAAGACTCGTCGAGTACTTCCCGCAAACATTCTTCACAGAAACTAAAGTCAGGAGGTATCATAGAGTACTTTTCTACGGAATACGTGCTCGCCAGTATTCTAAAGCACTTGTAAGGGGCTTCATCTACTTCTTGCACATCTATTTCCTCTATTAGCGCTGAAGGAGGCTTCTCCTTCTTGAGTCTAGTCAAGAACTCGTCTATATTCTTGCCTTGAAGAAGTATCTCTACTTCAGAGCCACCAGTATTTCTTACGTATCCTTTGAGGTCGAGGCTTACTGCGAGACGATAAACAAAAGGCCGAAATCCTACTCCCTGAACTACACCCCTTACTTTTACTAAAACAGATTTCATTAACAGTTCTCTGAAAACACCGAAATATATTAAACTAGCTTACAGCTGTATTTTTTCTAAAACAGCTTTGATTAAATGCATAAATGCTTCCTCTACATTAACACCTGTCTTTGCTGAAACTTCATAATATGCTAAAAACCCTTTCGTTTTGGCGAATTCTTCTGCGGCTTCTCGAAAAACAGCTCTGCTTTCACTTAAGTCTACTTTATTGCCTACTAGCACAACAGGCACATCTCCTACTTGCTCTCTGAAAATTTTTAGCCACTCATCTAGTTTAAATAATGTAGTAAGTCTGGTCACATCAAATACGAAGAGCCCTCCTTTGGCTCCTTTGAGGAACACTGGTGCCAAAAATCTGAAGCGCTCTTCACCACCCAAATCCCACAAAACTATTTTGGCCTGTTTCCCATTAACCTCGATTACTTTAGTAAAATGCTCGATTCCTACTGTAAGCTTAATATCTGTTGGAAATTCTCCTTTTGTAAAGCGGTAGGCTATGCTAGTTTTCCCTACTCCTCCTTCACCGCAAAGCACTATCTTAATTGAATACATACCAAGTATACTGATTCCATATAAATTATAAGCGTTTAGGGGCAGGCTCTTCTATTCTAGGCAATATATTCCTTTTTTATTATTTCAAGTATAACCTATACATATGTAAAACACTATATATAAATTATTTTATTTACCATAGTAGAAAATTGATTCCAATCAAAAATAAAGCAATTATTTACCCGAATATCTCCTTAAAAGCATTAAGAGAATCCTCTGGACTAATTATTTTAAACAGCTCTGGTTTAATTTCAGCGAACTTTTCTATTGAAAGCTCTCTTGGAATATACTACTGAAAGCTTGCAGCAAGGACCTCCTCTAGCTTTACATTTACTTTCTCTAGTAATAGCACAATACTCGTCTATTTTGCCTATGAGCATAAACCACGTGAGTGTTCCTGCTTCATAAGTTCCACAGGGGTAACTGCATATAGGATAGCTGTACTCGAATCCGAGACACCATGGACAATTATAGTCTCTAACAAAGATTTCGAGTACTTTATAGCCTTCTATTTCTATTACGTGGACTTCAACTTGAGGAATGTTTCCGGAGAACAAGTACCAGCCAAGTCTTCCAAAGAAGGGGCTGTCTTTAAAGATATTTGTATAGCGTTTGAGGTCCTTGCCTAACCTCAGGGCATACTTGTGTCCCATTTCATATCCCCATCTGAATATTTTTCTTAGTGCTTCCTCTGCTCCGTACTTGTCCATCATTTCAGTCAAAGCCATTAGGTAAACGCTTCTAAGAGTATAAGTGCTTACTAGGCTCTTTTTTAGGTGCTTAAGTAGTTTTGCTAAAGCAAAGGTTGCGGTTGAGAGAAAAATAAACGTTATTTAGTTCAAAAAACCAAGTCTACTTCAAATTCATCTAGCTTTACTGGGATAGCCTTGATTACTTTAACTATTAATCCCTTTTTGCCTTCTTTTACTATTTGAGGACTTCTTTCAATCGGTAGTGATCAGCTATAGTTTTAGCAGTAGTATTTTTATCTGAGTAAAATACTTTAGCATAAATTTTCAATCTGTCGTAGAATTCTTTAGCGAAGCCATAGCTTGCTCTCAGATGGTTTCCTATCATGAATTCTTCTTTTTCTAGTAGTTTCCAGTAAGTGGAGAGCCCTTCTGCTGTGAAATCGTTTTTTCTCGAAAGCTTTCTTAATAGCTTCTACGGCTAGCTCGGCGCTCTTCGCTACGAAAAATAGTCCTTCTCCTGTCCAGGGGTCAGTCAATTCTCCAGCGTCTCCGATGAATAGTACTCTATCTCTAACTACTCTCTCTTTGGTTTGTATGCCTCCCCAAGGTAAATAGCTTCCTAGTGACCTTAACTCCGCTTAAATCTACTTTGCCTAAGACTGTGTGCTTAATGTACTCTGATAATATTTTCTTAACATCGTTTTCTTGACGAAATCTGGGTCTGCTACAAAACCTATGTTTACTGTCTCTTTTTCGGGAAATACCCAGCAGTATCCTAGAGGTACTCCTATAAAGTAGAAGTAAGAGTACTCTTCTTCGATGTTTCCGCCAACATCAGTTAATTCTGCAGATACTCCAAAATGCTTGAGACACTTAGACTCTGCATTTAATAGCCTAGTTACAGTGCTTGGATATCCGTCTGCTGCTACGAGAACTTTTCCTCTAAAGATCTTGCCTTTAGCACTGACTTCTACATAGTTTTTCTCAATAGTCACTTTTTCTACAGGAGTCTTGGCCAGTAAATCTGCTCCTGCTTCATTTGCCTTATTTGCTAAGAGATAGTCGAATTCGCTTCGGTGAACCATGTGGACAGGAGTTTTATCACTTGGTATAATGGGCTCTCTTTTCATGAAAAAGAACTTGGCGTATAGCGTTACATGTTTAATGAGTTTTCTGAAAAATTCTGTGTTTTTCGAACAAGTTAACGCACTTAAGTGTAAGTCTTCCTCCACAAGATTTTTCTCTAGGGAGATTTCGCGCCTCAAGAAGTAGTGTCTTTAAAGCCATTTTTGCACAAAGGTACGTCGCAACGCTCCCTGCAGGCCCCGCTCCAGCTACGATTGCATCGTATTCTTTGTGCACATAAATATTTCATGACTACAAAAAACATAAGTCTTGTATTTTGGAAACAGTTTTACCTAAACTTTTATCTTAGTCTTTATTTCTCTTAAGTATCCTCTCACTGGTAAGTTTTCTGCTATAAGCTTTACTTCAGAAAACTTCATTCCAAGAGTTTGAGCGATTTCCCCTGAGAGACCTAGTTCCATCGCAGAGAGCAAGTATTCTTAACTCTAGTGGACTCAAGCTATCTAATGAAGGAATATTCTCTGACTTACTCTCCGGAATCGGTATGTAAGTAAATCTTGAGGGAAGAGGCCCTAAGTCTTCTCCCATTGTTTCTACTGCTTCAACGCCGAATTTATCAAAATAAGCTATCAGCACATGATCTTTGTGGTTTTTAGCTATGCTTTGAACACCTGAAGCAGTATCAGCTATAGGCCGTTTTCTCAGCTCATTAGTATTAGCAGTGAGAAAGATAATACTTTTCTCGCAGACAAGTACTGCTAAACTATTAATATAAGGAAGAAGATATTATTCGTGTGCGCACAAGCCTACAGACTATCCGTTTCAGAAATACATAAAAAGAACACTTCATGTGCATGGAGCCCTGATTCACGCTTCTTAATTACAGTAGACAAAAATGCTGCTTGTATATGGAATCTTGAGACAAAAACTTGTATTAAATCTCATGAAAAACTAGTAGTAGATGTTAAAGACCACGGTCATCCTGTTGCATGGAGTCCTCGCGAAGACCTCGTGGCTTTAGCAGACCCCAAAGTAGGTGTAGTTCTTCTAGAAACCGAGTTCTTTACAATTAAAAGTATACTTAAACATAAGAAATGTGTTAGCGTATCCTGGAGTAGAAACGGCGAGTACTTAGCGTCAGCAGGCTACGATAAAATCGTGAAAATATGGAATCCGCGTACAGGAGAAGAACTAGCCATGGTTAAACACGACAGCAAAGTCTACGACATAGTGTTTCACCCAGATAAAGACCTCATTGCAAGCGGATATAAGGACGGAATGAGAATATTCGATATAAACGGAGGTATAATACAGGAAATAGCTTCACAGCAGACAATCAAGAATATTGCTTGGAAAGACGCCGCACACATAGTCTTCGCGACAGACGTAAAGAACTTTGGTGTAGTCAATTTTGAAACATACTCAGTAGAGTGGCAAAAATCTCAAGAAGAACCTATTTACAGTATAGACCTTAAAGAAAAAGTAATAGCTATGGGTTGTAGCGACGGAATAGTAAAGATAGTAGACGCCTTTAACGGCAATCCTCTGAAAATATATCAAGTACTGAAAAAGAACATTGTCTGTGTCAGGTTCAGTCCCAGAGGAGACCTCATAGCAGTATGCAATAATAAAGGCGAAGTAAGAGTAATTGCATACAGCGAGTAGCCTCAATGATTGCCCGAGCCACATCACCAATCAACGCCTGCATGAATCATCATCGGCTATACTACTGAATATCTGCCAAAAAGGTATTTTATAGTGTCTACAATCATAAACACGTGGGTATTTTAACAAAAAATGTTCTCGAGACTCTAGGCTACGACTATTACTATTTCGTAGAAGAAGCAGTTAAACCCGACCGTAGCGAAATAAGTTTTCAAGACTTATTGCCTTCGCTAAGTAACGCTACAGACGAGTTCTTAAAGAGCATTCGCTCTAAGAAGCTCTACAGGCACCAAGTAGAAGCATATAGCGCTCTCTGTAGCGGAAAAAACATTATTCTTAGAGCAGGAACAGGCTCCGGTAAAACAGAAGCATGGCTTCTCTATACTTTAAAACACTCTAAGAAAACTATTGCCCTATATCCCACTTTAGCTTTAGCAAACGATCAGATAAAAAGAATAGAGAAATACGCTTCAGCCACAGGAGTAAAAGCAGTAGCGATTGACGCTAAAAAGAAAGAAAAACTCTACAAAGAACTCGAAAGCCGAGGCGCTTTAAGAAGATACTTAAGCGACGCAGTAATTCTTGTAACAAACCCAGCCTTTCTTCTACAAGATTTAAAGAAGTGGGCTATAAGCCCTAGGAGCTCTATATTATTAGACTTCATTAGAGAAGTAGACCTCATTGTAATAGATGAGTTCGATTTCTATGGACCTAGAGAAATAGCCTTACTTTTCTCGATGACCAAGATAATCAAGAAACTTTCAGCGAAAAACTTTCAGCTCTGTCTACTTACAGCTACCTTAGCGAACGCTTACGAGGTAGCAAAGTTCTTTTCCGAAATTACTGAACGTGAAAGCACGGTTATTGAAGGAAAGCCTTTTAGAACAAAGAACTACGTGTATGTAATTCTAGGTAAAAATATTAAGAGAATATGGGATATTTTAAAGTCTAAGAAAGATATCTTTGAAAAGTATAATGTAGGCGAAGATATTTTAAATAGTTTAAATGACTTTGATTTATTCAAAAAGAATTTATATAAAGTTCTTAGCACTGCCGAGGCACTAGACATAGAAATACCAAGCGTAGATTTAGATCCTATAGAGATCTTAAAGAACTACATTGACGACAATGGAGTAACACTAATATTCACTAGAAGTATTGCTAAAGCTGAAGAAGTAGCCAGAAGACTTAAACACGAGCTGCCCGAGGAGCTTAGAGAAAGAGTAGCATCACATCACCACTTAATTTCAAAAGAAATTAGAGAGAAAGTCGAAGAGGGAGCCCGCAAAGGATTAGTTAAAATAATAGTTTCTCCGAGAACTCTTTCACAGGGCATAGATATAGGCACTGTAATTAGAATAGTTCACTTAGGTTTACCGGACGATGTTAAAGAATTTAGGCAGAGAGAAGGAAGAAAAGGAAGACGAGAAAGCATAGAGTACACTGAGTCAATTATTATTCCGTACGCGAGATGGGATCGAGATCTTCTTTCACGAGGAGTTGAAGTGTTAAAGAACTGGGTTGAGCTACCTCTTGAGAAAACTATAGTTAATCCTGAGAACAAGTACTCGCTTTTATTTGAAAGCTTATTTAAATTTATTTCACCTCTTTTAAGAAAAGAGCTCACTAAAAAAGAATATTCCTTCTTGGAGAAATTCGGGCTAGTTAGAAACTTCAAGCTTACTGAGCGTGGTAAAAGAGTATGGCTTTGCTTAAACTTCTATGAGTTTTCTCCTCCCTACGGTATTAAGAGGATTAAAGAAGATTTCGATGAAAAAGAATACTACTTAGAAGATATTTCGCACTGCGATCTAGTAGAGAAGTTTCAGATTGGGTGCTTAGACTATACTTCAGACTCTATTGTAGTTGAACACAGACTCGGAGGAAAAACAGGTAGAGTAGTGACAGCTGTTGTAGTAAAACCTATCAACGAGAGAGTTTTATGGAAACATGAAGGTCTCGCTGAAGCATACGAAGAATACTCTAAGATTAAGGCGATGTGGAGAGAAGAACCTAGGTTTACTCAAGACTATTATACAGGAAGAATACACTCCGAAGTACTCTGTGTAGTATATCCTCCTCGCAGCGGGTTTGGCAAGCTCATTAAGATACCAAATAGAGTAGTCTGGTACGTTAGGGGAAGAAAGCCTATAGTAAAGAATATTGGAGGAAAGACTATTGTCTTCAAAGATGTTAAAACTATTCCTGTTCCGACAGTAACTCACGGCAAGTACACAGACTACACTTACGGAGTAACAGTAGAGCTTGATCCTTCAGAAGATCTAACAATATTGAGAATAGGTCTGGGGTACTTAACGCTTATACTCAGGAGAATATACGGTATTGCTTTTGAGACAATAATGTATGATTTGGCGAAAATAGGTGAAAAGAAGTTAATGAATCTCCATGAGCCAGAAAGCGCGGGACTTTTAGAAAAACTAGACTGGTCGCAAGTATTGAAAAGTGTAGAGGAGTATACTCCAGATGACTTAGATGAAATACTTTTACTGCAAGTAGACGAAATAGCTTACTTAGATTTAGTTACTTACAACATGAACTGGAATTTAGCCAAGAAAGCTGCCGCTAAAGTCGTTGAGTACCTCCTTCTCCGAGAAAAAATTGAGCTCAAACTCAAAGATAAAAAGATTTACATACCTAAGCCTTCTAGAGCACTTAAATTAGCTGCAATAGATGCCCTCGAAGTACCTCTAGTCGAAGAACTCAAGAAAAGCGTGTACGCTATAGGAGTATTTGACGGAGAAAACTATACAGTGATAGTACGGGACAGAGAGTACTGGGTAGATGAAGAGGACACAGAGCTAGCCGATAGAGCACTAAGATCTCTTCTGAATAAAGGCTTCAAAATACTAGTCTACTCAAAAGAAACACTAAACAGAGTACTTATGGAGCTCAACCAGAAATCTATTTTAGTAACTCTAGCAGGCCTCGAGTCTTTAGGAGAAATCATCGATGTGCGGAAAGAAATTAAAGAAAAACTTTCCCTAAATATAGCTCCGCTAGAAGAAATAGAGAAAGCAGTAGGCCTTGAAAGGAAAACTACTCTGAGAGAAATTATGCTTGAAACAGCTCTATCTCAGAGAACAGGAAGAACTAAGATTTTAACTAAGTACCTTAAGCAGAAACTAGAAGAGTACTTAAAAGAAAATCTGAAGAATATATACTTACTTTATTTAATTGCAAATAGCTTAGAGCAAGAAAAATCTCATACTTCAAAATAACGCTAATATACTGCTTATGTTATTATTTACATGAATGCCCGTAGTAGTAGAAATATCTATAGTGCCCATAGGAGTAGGATCAAGCTTATCTAAATATGTTGCCGAAGCTCTCGAAATTCTACGTAAATATAACATAAAATATGTTCTTGCACCTTCATGCACTATTTTTGAAGAAATTAATGTACATAAAGCTTTAAAGATAGTAGCCGAAATACATGAAAAAGTCTTAGAAAAAGCTCTTAGAGTACTTACATTAATCAAAATAGATGAAAGAAGAAATAGGTCAGAATGGAGTCTTGAATATAAAGTAGAAAGTGCTAAAAGAAAGTTAGGTGAGGAAAAGTGACTTTTATGCCAGAAGACCTTGAAATAGCAATAAAATTCCTTAATGAACTTAATGCATCACTTGTAGTTGTAAGAGAAGGTGAAGTAAAATTTGTCGGATTTGGTAAAGGTGTAAAAGAATTAGTAGACGTTATGACTATTTTGAGTAACTCTAGTGTAGCCGACAAAGTTGTGGGAAAAGCTGCCGCAGTTATTTTAGTAAGAAATGGTGCTCGAGCTGTTTACGGTAAAGTAATGACAAAAGCTGCCTACAACCTGCTCACTAAACACGATATTTTTGTAAAATATAGTAAACTCATAGATAAGATAGAAAATTGTCCTTTTGAAGAACGAGTAAAGGACATAAATGATGTCAAGAAGGCCTGGAGGGAGATAATGAATCTGTACAAAGAGACCGTTTTGCGCAAACCCTAAATACAGGAAGTTAACTAGACTCCTTTGAAAGTATACATTTTATTAGATCAATAAAAGGTTTCTCTATATTGACATTGTTTTTGGCAGAAACTTCATAGTATCCTATAAAGCCTTTCGATTTAGCATATTTTTCTGCATGATCCCTTAAAATCACTCTAAATTCTTCTAAATCTATTTTATTGCCTACTAGCACTGCTGGAGAATCTCCTACCTGCTGCCTATAAATTGAATACCATTCTTCTAATTTAAGAAAAGTTTCTTCTCTAGTTACGTCGAATACAAATACTCCTCCTTTGGCTCCTTTGAGAAATACCGGCGCTAAGAATCTGAAGCGCTCTTCACCACCCAAATCCCACAAAACTATTTTGACTTCTTTGCCATCAATTTTAACTATTTTCGTAAAATGCTCAATTCCTACAGTAATCTTTATGGTCTCGTAGAATACTCCTTTTGTAAAGCGAAAAGCAATACTGGTTTTTCCTACTCCTCCTTCACCGCAAAGCACTATCTTCAAAGGCTTTTTCATATTCAGTGTCGACATAGTAGTCTCCTCCCTTCTACTACTTTCAGAATACTCTAAAGCCAATTGTAATAAAATATTTTTGGTCTTCGAGACGAAAGATGATTTTCGCTCAGTTTTCAACAGTTACTTAAATGCATGCTTCAGTAGCTTAGTCTTTCACCAGACTTTCGCAACACTCTGCTATAATTAAAAAATTTCTTTTCAATACTCGCCACTTCTTCTACCTTCTATATAAAATTTATATTTTCTACAATAGTGCCAAGCAAATGTTCTTTTAATGCAGACACCTAAGCTTAAAGCTTTGATCACAGTATATTTAGTTCGTGAAGAATACTGCTGTAAGATGTGATTTATGTGTAGAGAAAGCGTGCTATAAAGGAGGGAAAAACTGCCCTATAGCTCGAATGGAGGACGTTATAGCTGAAGCTAAAAAGCTTATGGAAAGAGAGGATTTAAAGAAACTTATTCTAGCAGCATCTTTTGTTGAAAAAAGAGGTTATTGTAAGTGGCCTAGAGTCAGAGAAATAGCCGAATACGCCAAATTACTTGGAGTTAAGAAAATAGGCCTAGCTTTCTGTATAGGGCTCTCGAGTGAAGCAGCCGAGGTGGCTAAGTACTTAAAGGAAAAGGGTTTCGAAGTATACTCTGTTTGCTGTAAATGTGGAGGAATAGATAAAACTGAAGTGGGATTGAATGAAAAAGACAAGCTTAGGCCTGGCTCTTTCGAAGCTATATGTAACCCTGTTTTACAGGCTCTTATTTTAAATAAACTTAAAACAGAGCTCAATGTGACTATAGGTCTCTGTGTAGGACACGATGCTGTTTTCACTAAACTTTCAAAAGCTCCTGTAGTATGTTTAATAGCTAAAGATAGAGTTACCGGACATAATCCGGCTGCAGCACTCTATGTAAATTATCTTAGGAAAAGATTATAGCAGAAACTATTGTAGATAAAATCTATAGTTTCATTTACTAAGCTAAAGGATTATATACTTTCACCGAACTTATTCAATCGATTACAGGGAGAGCTTACATGCATGCAAAAATAATAGAGAACGAATTAAAGAGAGCAGGCTACAAAGTTGAAATAAAAGGAAAAATTACTGGTGTGAGCGGTATATCACATACATTCGATATAGTAGCTAGGAAGAAGAATAAAGTCTTATGCTTCAATATAGCTGAATACGATCTCCTAGAAACTCTTTTGAAGACTCTTATAAGGTCAATAGACCTTAAAAATAAAGCTGAAGTATACTTAATTGCCAGCAGAAAAGTAGTCGAAGAATACGGCGTTAATATGGTATCAAAATTCAGAATATTATCCTACGATACTCGAGAAGACTTATTAAACCTTATAAAGCAGTTAATCAGCTGAATGCGAGTAAAGTACTATGAGGCAGAAGACGTAAAGAAAATGCTAAAAGATATTGTAGAAACCCTAGGCTTATATTACATCGACTTAAGTAGAGTCCGCTGTGTAAGAAGTAAAGGCTCTCGCACTTATGCTTATGCACGTATACACGGCTTACCTAGAATATGGCAGCATGCTCTTAAAATTAAAGCACACTACATTATCGAAGTAATTTCCGAGAATTTTGACGCTTTACCGAAAGAAGAAAAAATCAAAGTTCTTATACATGAGCTACTTCATATACCTCGCTCTTTCAGCGGAGGCTTAAGACCACACAAAAGGTATATAGAAGACGATATTGTAGAAAAGCTTTATAGAAAGTACTTAAGATTAAAAGCTCGTACTAAAGGCAGAATATGAAGCCGGTAATTTTAGTTACAAATGATGACGGGATATATAGTCCGGGACTTAAGCTCCTGTACGAAGCTGTGTCAGACTTAGGTAGGACTATAGTTGTTGTACCTGAAACACCTAAAAGCTCGAGCGGCACAGGGCTTACACTTCATAAGCCCCTCAGAGCATATACGATCAACTACCATGGAATGACTGCTTACCTCATCAACGGTACTCCAAGTGACATTATTCACTTTGCCCACAGAAAAATAGTGCCCAAAATAGACCTCGTAGTATCAGGAGTAAATATAGGAGATAACACAAGTATACAAGTAATCCTCTCCTCGGGTACTGTAGCCGCAACAGTTCAAGCGTGGCTTCTCGGAATTCCCTCAATAGCTTTCTCTGCCGCAGTAGAAAGTGGAGAAGAATTTGAGAAAAACGAAACACTAGCAAAAGCAATAAAAAGAATATGTAGGGTACTTATAGAAAAAGTTTTAAGCGAAGGAATACCTGACGCAGATTTTCTTAACGTAAACTTCCCCTCAGATATTTCTGAAAAAACTAGAGTAGTTATAGCCAAACCCGCTCGACTACGCTTCATAGAGAATATCGAAGAGAGAGTAGATCCTCGAGGCAAAAAATACTATTGGATTTACGGTGTCCCAACTTCACCTAAAGAAAATACTGATACATATGAACTACTGGTAAACAAGAACATAGTACTGACGCCAATAAAATTCGAGCTCTCCTGTCCTCTATCGCCTCACCTGCGCTTACTTGAAAAAACTCTTAATAATGTATTAAAAGATACAATTACATTACAAGATAAATAAATAGCTATGAATTAATATTAATAAAAATTACCGAATTATACCGTCTTTTATATAAATAAAATTTAAATTCCTCCTCTGGACTAATATATAGTGGGGTGAGGGGTAGGTAGCATAGGCCTAGTCTTAAAAACGACTAGGCCTGCGTTACCAACCCCGATGACCCCGCAACACTTATTCTGAGCTACCTTTCTTGAAGCTTATAAAAAGAGCTTTATATTCCTGAAAGAAAAATAATAGTGAATAGACCTATGAAGAAATGAACCCACGCTGACAAGTGATGAAAGCCCGGTGTCCTGATTCTATGCTCCGAGTTCTTCTTTAATAATACTAGCTAGCCTCCTTACTCCTTCCTCTATTTTGTCTTCTACTACGAAAGTAAAGTTTAGGCGCATTGTGTTCCATCCGCTTCCATCGACAAAGAATGATCGCCCGGGGACGTAGGCTACTTTCTTTTCTTTAGCTTTTTCAAGCATTTTAGTAGTATCGATTTTCTCGGGTAAGTAGACGAAAATGAACATTCCTCCGACAGGTCTAGTCCACCTACAGCCTTCGGGAAAGTACTTTTCTAGTGCTTCGAGCATTAAGTCTCTTTTGTGCTTGTATACTTTCTTGAGTATTGGAAGCTGTTTATCTACTACTCCTCTCTTCAAGGCTTCAGCAGCAATATACTGACAAAAGGCGGGCGAACAAAGATCTATAGCCTGTTTAGCTAAAGCCATTTTTGCTATTATTTCTTCACTCGCGGCAGCCCACCCGAGTCTTAATCCTGGAATCAGTATTTTACTGAAAGTGCTCAAGTAAATTACTCTGCCTTCAGTATCCATGGATTTAATACTTCTGTAGTCAATGTCTTCGAAAAGGAAGTAGCTATACGGATCGTCTTCTATTATTAAGAAATCATACTTACTTGCCAGCTCTAGTAAGTGTTTTCGCCTATCATTGCTCATCGTTATTCCAGCAGGATTCTGACATGTGGGGACAGTGTAGACGAGTTTAATTGATTTTCCTTCAGAATATATTTTCTTTAATTTTTCTTCAAGAATATCTGTTCTCATTCCATTATCATCCATAGGTATGCCTATGAACGTTGGCTTATATACTCTAAAAGCCTGTATTGCCGCCAAGTAAGTAGGCAACTCTACTACAACTAAGTCTCCTGGATCCATGAATATTCTCGCCAATATTTCTAGTGCCTGTTGACTACCACTAGTCACTAATATCTGATTAATATTATCGACTTTAATGCCTCTTCTACTCATAAATTTGAGTATCTCTTCTTTGAGCTCATCTACACCTTCTGTTTTCGTGTATTGGAAAGCCTTATCTCCTTTTTCTCTAATAACATAGTCTGTTATTTCTCTTATATCATCGTAAGGAAAGTAGCGAGGATCGGGCATTCCTCCACCGAAACTTATTACACCAGGCTCAGTAGCCCATTTCAAAAGCTCTCTTATCTCAGATGCTCTCATGAACCGAGTTCTTTTTGAGAGAAATTTAGATAGGTTTATATCGCCGGTCACCACATATATTTTACTTATCCCGGGTATTTATGATTATTTGCTTCAAAAAATTGCATATGAGTAAAGACTGTTGATTAAAAATTACCCATAGTAATATTACTCTAAGTTATACTCTATTTCCTTCAACTCTTCTTCTTCAAAAACATATACTAGAACCTTCCTGTTTTCAACGAGCTCGGGGGTATACCCTTTCGTAGCTAAAACTTCGGCTACAGTGCTGGATACAAAGGCTAGCTCATTTTCATTTGAAGTAACTTTGTACACCTTGTAGTAATCTACATATTTTTCATTATAGTAGGCGACGACTACTCCAAGAGATACTCTGTCTCCAGGAGAGTACTGGAGAATAAACGTGTTTACACATCGTCCAGCCAAGTCTTCTACTTCTAGGAAAGAATGAAGTTTTCTAAGGGTTTTGGCTAGCCTCTCTGGAGGAGCTCCACTTCGCTGTCTATAGTACTTCGCCAGCATTAATGTATAAATGAAAGTATCTGAAACATCGTCAGGCTCAAAGTCGTACTCCTCGCATATTACTTCCCAAGACTCTTTTTTCTTTATTCCTCCATTCTGAATGACATATAATGTGCTACCGTCCGCCGTTACTACTGAGAAGGGATGCGCAGAAAACGTGTCGATAGGAGTATTTCGCGAAGCTTTTCGTGTATGAATTAAACCAGCTACATACTTGAAATTAAGCGACGACTTAAGGAAAGATAAGTCTTCTTCCCATATAGGCTTAACCGATTTGTAGAAAAGTACTCTCCAGTAGTCATCATTTTTAAGCGCTAGTACGCAGCCCCAGCCGTCGTCGTGTTTATCGAAGCTTCCAATAACTTTTGCCGCTATGTGGTCGTAGCGTGAAGCCTTGATCAAAGCGTCAAGCAAGTCTTCTACAAATTTTCTCGACTTAGCATAAAATCCTAGTAGTCGACAGGACACAAAGCTACAGCAACCGCTGCCTTTATAAGAGTACCTCCTTTACTTCCTTAAAACTTATTAGCCTTACTCCCACTATTTTTTCGTGAACCCTGTAGCTGTTGTAGTAGGTACAATGCATATGGACTTCGTTATCTATGTAGACCAGCTCCCTAAGCTTGGAGAAACTGTACTGGGACATAAGTTTGAAACTTTTCCGGGAGGAAAAGGTGCTAATCAGGCTGTAGCTTTAGCTAGACTAGGGGCAGAAGTCTACATGGTCAGCAGAGTAGGTGAAGACTTTGTAGGAAAAGAACTCCTAGAAAACGCTAAAAGAAATAATGTGAAAACAGACTACGTAGTAGTAGATTCTGAAGAAAAAAGTGGAGTCGCCTTTATTATCGTAGACAAGGAAGGTGAAAACGTTATCGCCGTAGCTCCCGGCGTCGACAACAGAATATGTATTGAAGACTTGAATAGAGCCGAGCCAGCTTTCTCTAAAGCCTCAGTAGTACTAGCACAACTCGAAATACCTGTAGAAACAGCCTTAGAGGCAATGAAAAGAGGAAAAGAAAAAGGAGCTCTAACAATTCTCAATGTAGCTCCAGTCAAAAAACTTCCACTAGATCAGCTGAAGTACGTAGACATACTAGTTCTAAATGCGAGAGAACTAGAAGCTTTAGTTAAAATAGCTACAGGCGAAACCTTAAACTACATCGAAGCATCCAGAAGAATACTTGAGCAAGGAGTCTCTACTGTAATAGTAACTAGAGGAAAGGAAGGAGCCGAAATAATAACTAAAGAATACTCTAAGCTAATACCAACCTTTAAAGTAAAAGTAGTAGACACAGTTGGAGCAGGAGACGCTTTCTGCGGAGCACTAGCATACGCTCTCTCAAGGAAAGCTGAACTAGAAGATGCAGTACGCTTCGCAAATATGGTTGCAGCACTAAAAGTAACAAAGAAAGGAGCACAAACAGGTCTACCTTACTTAAGTGAAGTAAGAAAATTTGCCGAAGAACAAGGAGTAGCCTTTAAATTCATCTAATTTTTGAAATAACTTATTTCTGTATTTTTACTTCCTAAGTTTTACTGCATAAAGACTTAGAGAAAATACTGCATTAATGCAAAATGCTGTTTAAATTTTAGAGATTCTGATAATATATTTTTATAGCCTTCAGTAAAAATAATAGCAGGGTATCACGCTATGATACTACCAGGAGCTGGAGAGCCTATAATAGACCCAAGAACATGGATTAAGATGAGTAACTTCGAGGCTCCCTGCGATAGATGTCTTCTAGCTTTTATAAAAACTCCTCTTGATATAGGTAAAAAGATCTTTGAAGAAATCGAAGAAAGTATGCTGAAAATACCTACTTTAGGAAACATAAAGGGTAGGTACAAGGGAGTAGATGTCTGTGTCGCTATGCCATATTTCGGTGCTCCCGCCGCCGTAATGGCTTTAGAACTATTAATAGCTGCTGGTGTAAAGAAGTTTATTGTCTATGGTGGTGCTGGAGCTATTCATCCTTCAGTTAAGATATTCGATATTATTGTACCTACATGGGACATAAGAGAAGAAGGTACTAGCTACCACTATTTACCTTCAGACGTAATTCCTAAACCACGTGAAAGAATTGTAAAGATTCTGAATGAGAAACTTAGCCATGTAGCTCAGAAACTAGGTGTTCAGCTACATACAGGTGGTATATGGACTACCGATGCTATTTTCAGAGAGACTAAAGATAAAGTTACGAAGTATAGCTCAATGAATATTCTGGCAATAGACATGGAAAGCACAGCACTCATGTCTGTAGCAATGTTCCGAGGAGTAGACTTAGGTATAGCTCTAATAATTACAGATGAGCTGTATAGGGAGTCCTGGAAAATATTTAGCGGTAAGAGAAAAATGGCTAGAATAGAAGAAGTAGTGAAAACTCTTTTCGAAGTATTAGTAAGAATCTAGTTGAGTAGTAGTATATTGGAATATTTCAATAAATTATAGTAACTGAAGAAAGCCTAAAGGCCTTATAAAAGATGTACTTCAAGCCGAAAACTGTAAGTTAGTAAGGAGGTGAGGTGTCCAACGCGCGGTGAGTCCCCCGACCGTTCATTCAGGCCCGGCGGGCCAGTCCCGGCGGCTCCCAGTAAGATATTACACGTAGCACTTATATACTTAATCCTAAAGCAATTTAAAACTTTAATATAACTTTTATAACAGTATATTTTAGCCTACTACTCGTAGTCTTCGTAAAAGCCAAAAATTAATATATGTATACATATGTATATATTTTGATCTTCATGGCTCGTACTATTATGGTATCAGACGAAGTCTATGAAATGCTTAAGAAGCTGAAGCGGCCAGGAGAGAGCTTCAGTGATGTTATTAAAAAGCTTATTTCGAGAAAGGGAGGTCTTTTAGAGATAGCTGGCTCTAAGACTATTACAGAAGAGGGTATAGCAGCTCTTAAAGAATACAAGAGGAAAGTATTACTAGCCGACATAGAGAGACTTGAAAGAGTATTAGGTGGAAGTAGTGTATCTAGTTGACACAGACTATTTAATAAACCTCATTAGAGGAGATGCAGGAGCAGTGAAATTTGCTAGAAAGATAGATTATGAGAAAATTTATGTAGCGATATCTGTTGTAACAGTTCACGAATATTTTGTTGGAGTGTATTTGTCTTACTGGAATGACAAAAATAAACTCAAGAAGATGCTGGAAAAGGCGGAGAGTGAACTGGCTAGATTCGATATAATTCCATATACTGATAAAATTGCTAAAAAATCAGCTGAAATAACAGCCTATTTATATAAGAAAGGAGAACCCATAGGATTCGCGGATACAATAATTGCTGCGACGGCTATCACCAACAACTTGAAACTTGTAACTAGGAATATTAAACATTTTTCGAAAATACCTGAATTGGAAATAGTTACATACTAATTTTTAAAACGATTATCAATAATATAGACGCACTTATAATACATTAATATAATGTTTGACTATCACTGAGTTTGCGGATTTTGCTGGAAGATATATAAGTTCTCTTATAGAGTACTTATGCTGAGGTTTATGTCTGAAATTAAAGGCGATAAGAAGATTTTTGAAGAACTATTGTCGCTTACTACAGAGCAGATAAATCCTAGGTCGGTGAATTTGAGCGAACTTCCAACGATAGAGATTCTCAAGATAATTAATGATGAGGATAAGAAGGTGGCTTACGCTGTTGAAAAAGAGCTACCTAATATTGCTAAAGCTGTAGACACTATTGTTGAGGCAATAAAAAAGGGCGGTAAGTGGTTTTATGTTGGTGCAGGAACAAGTGGTAGGCTAGGTGTAATCGACGTCGCTGAGCTGCTTCCTACATATGATGTAGGCCCAGAAATAGCTGAAGCTATTATAGCTGGTGGTCCCGGCGCAGTATTTAGGCCTATTGAGGGAGCTGAAGACGACGAAGACATGGCTGTTCGCGAGCTTAAAGCAAGGAGAATTACCGATAAAGACGTAGTAGTCGGCATTTCTGCTAGCGGACGAACACCTTTTGTGATTGCTGCGCTTAGATATGCTAGAGAAATTGGAGCTAAGACTGTAGCCATTACTTGTGTTAAAGGAAGCCCTATAACGAAGTACGCTGACATAGTCATTGCTCCTGATACAGGGCCCGAAGTAATAACTGGGTCTACTAGAATGAAAGCGGCTACAGCCCAGAAAATGATATTGACTATGATGAGTACAGCTATAATGGTTAGACTTGGCCGAGTTAAAGGAAACCTTATGGTGTCTTTAGAGCCTAAGAGCAAGAAGCTTATTGAGAGAGCTAAGAGAATAATAATGATCGAGACTGGAGTATCTTATAATAGAGCATCTAAGCTTCTAGAGGAAGCTAAAGGTAATGTTACAGCTGCTATAGTTATGGCTAAAGCAGGTGTTGACTACGCTACTGCAGTCAAGTTACTGGAGGCTACAGGCAATATTCCTACCAAAGCAATAGAGCTTGCAGAAAAACTGCGCAGGGAGAAGAAGCTTGAGTAGAGTAAAACTGGGTTTAGATCACTTTATTGACGTAAAAGAGTACTTAAGAGACCTTAAAGTAGGGCTCATTGTAAACCATACATCAGTTACCTCAGACTTCACTCACTTAATTGAAGTCACCAAGGAGTATGCAGAGAAAATAATAGTATTTTCTCCAGAGCACGGCTTAAGTGGAGCTCTCCCTCCAGGGGCTACTTACAGCAATTACTTTGATGAAGACTACGGCGTAGAAGTGTATAGTCTCTACGGAGAAAACAGAGAACTCCCCCTTGACCTAGTCTCCAGTATAGACTGTCTAATATACGATATTCAAGACATAGGCGTTAGATGCTATACTTACATATCAACACTTTACTACTGCGTAAAAGCCTCAGGCAAAGCAGATACACCACTCTATGTACTAGATAGACCTAATCCTCTTACAGGAGTTAAAGTAGAGGGACCTGTCTTACGCGAAGAATACGTATCCTTCGTGGGTATAGCCGAAATACCCTTAAGATATGGGCTAACTCCAGGCGAGCTCGCCAAACTATTCAACAGAAAGTACACTCTCGGAGCAGAAATACACGTATATCTTCTTGAGAACTGGAAAAGAGACCAGTGGTTTTCTGAAGCAGGACTACCTTGGGTTCCTCCCTCACCGAATATACCTTCACCGGATACTGCTCTAGTGTACTGCGGTACAGTACTTATAGAAGGTACAAATCTCTCTGAAGGAAGAGGAACAACAAAGCCTTTCGAGTATATTGGTGCTCCATGGATTAAGCCTGTAGACTTAGCGAGAAAACTCAATAGTCTTAAATTGCCAGGAGTACTCTTCAGACCCTTAAGGTTCATTCCATTTACATCAAAGTACTCCGGTAAGTACTGTGGAGGAGTCCACATCTATGTTTATGATAAAGAGAAATTCAAGCCTATTGAAACCGCATTGCACTTAATTAAGGTAGTTAAGGAAAGCTACAAGGAGTTCGAGTGGAAGAAAAGCGAAGATAAATACTTCTTCGACTTGCTTATTGGAAATAGCTTTGTGAGAGAAATGATCGAAGAGGAGAAAGACATTGAAGAAATAGTGTCTAAATGGGAGTCTTCTCTAAAAGTATTTAAAGAGGAGGCTTCAAGCATTTTAATTTACTAGAAAACTCTTTAGAAACAGTATAAGTTTATTAAACTTAGAGTTATCTAACATAATTCCTTCTTTAGCATACCGGTAAGCTACCCAGAGAAGAGAGTCTATGTGTAGAGGAGGAATCTCTGTTTTATAAGCTACTTTACGCCAAAAACCTTTAATGTCTTCTTCACTTACACCTAGACAACTAGATATTTTCTTTATCCTATTGTCTACTGGTATATCTATATCGAAGGGCAACGGTATTTTCTTACTGTAAGCTATTCTTACACCGTAGTTAAACATTTTTACTGCAAAAACTACTGTTTTCGCTGAAATAGAAGTATTGAGATGCTTTGAAAGCTCTAATTGAAGCAGCTTAAAGTCTTCAACATATACTGAAATATTCTCGATGAAGCTGTTTATTAGCGGAACTACTCTCATTACTCTTCTACGCTTCTGTCTCAATAACCTGACATTGCATCTAGACTTTTCGAGAAAATCTAGGAACATATTAACGATTATTTTTCCTTCTACTTCTATATTTTTAATAATATCGCGTTTTTTAGAAAAATATTCTGAGAACTCGCTCCAATATTTTTCTCCAGTGCAGTTTAGCTGGTAGCTACTAATAGCATTCAATACTATGAGAGACAAATATACAGGAGGGTTTTTTAATCGATAATATAGTTTTTCGAGGACTATATACTGTTCGTCGAAGTTTTCTTCTATAGCTAAAACTTCTTCTAGGCTAAATTCTTTAAGTATACTTATTAGAGACTCTTGCAGGAAGTAAGGTCTTTCAGTCATTTACTGCACTAAATAACTGAGAGGTATTTTATAGCTTTCTTAAACCTATATGCCCCTAGAATTTTTCTTAAATCTTCTAGAGTAATTTTCTTTTCTTCCCTTAATTCAAGTATTCTTTTAGCTGATTTAGGACCTATACCGGGTACTTTTATCAGTTCCCAGTACTCGGCACAATTGACGTCTACTGGAAAATCTTGTGGATTCCTTTTAGCATACTCTAGCTTAAGGTCATCTACACTGGGCAGCATTCCATTATCGTTTAAGAGGACTTCTAAGTCTCTGAAAGTGAAGCTGTAGTCTCTCATTAGAAAGAATGCTTGATAGAGTCTTCTCGCTCTACTTACAGGGCATGCTGGATGATTTTCTAGTGGAGTATTTTCTATAGGCTCAAATGGACTATAATATACTCTAGCTAACTTAAAGTCTTTTAAAAACCTGTACGTTATCTCTAATACTTTCGAATCAGTTTCACCAAGGCCCACTATCATTTGAGTAACTACACCTGATTTAAGAAAACCTTCCCGCTTAAGTCTTCTCCACGCCCTATAGCACTCTTCAAGTACTCTGAGAATATCGTTTCGATAGCTTCCTTTGTCTGGCGCAATGTCATAGAATATTGCTTTCTCAGGAGACTCTATATTTACTCCAATTCGGTCTGCGACTTTAGCTGCTTCCCACACTAGATAGCGTGGTGTTCCGGGCATAAGTCTCAGATGTATGAAGCCTCTGTAGCCCAGCTTCTTTAAAATAGTAGCCGTCTCTATTTCCTCTTCTACTACTTGTTCGGGGTCACTGTAGACTGCAGAAGAAATCATGGCTCCATCTATTACTCTTCTTCTCCACAGAGCATAAATAGTTTTAGCAAGTTTTTCTGGAGTATACTTCTCTCTCGTAACATTTCTTTCTCTCCTATAGAAGCAGTACTTACAGCTATTCTTGCAGTAGCTCGATAAAAGAGGCTTAAGTTCTCTTAGACATTTTCCCCTGCCCCATATTCTAGCTATGTGAACATCCGTTCTATCCCAAGTAGAGATCAGCATTACTATTGTTTTAAATTCTACTTAATTGAAATATATGTAGCTGTAATAGAGTGAAACTATTACCAAAGAATCAAAAGCTATTTTTCTGTTTTCCCGCTATCCCCTAGTAGCTCTTCTTCAGGCATATTAATTATTTTCTCTAGCTTTTCTTCTAAGTGCCTTAAGTAGAATAATGCTTCTTTAATATTCTGCCTAAATAAGTCTATGTTTCTTTCAGCGTAAGCTTTTTCAACAAAGTACACAACGTTCTTTGCAAGCATTATACAGTTAAACATCTCTCTCGTATTCATCAAAACTATTCATACTAAAATAAATAAGAACTTGATTAAAGTTATCCGAAAATATTTGCCGGAGAATACTACAAGAATACATGCATATTTCTCTTACTGCTATTAAGTCAACTAAACCTACTTGCCTATAATTTTATTAAAAAGTATTCTATTTAATTACATTTGATAATATTTAGCTATTTTAACTAGGTTTATTTATATATAAAGATATGTAAAAATATTAATGTGAATTCCCTTAAGCTAAGAAAAGTGGTAAAGTAATGCAGAGCTATAGTGGATAACGTTAAATTTTGCTCTCTCTTATATTTAGGCGGATAGCCTATGCCTGTAAACAAGCCTGTAATAGTTCTAGCTGGTCAATTAGGAGCAGGATGCACTGAGACTGCAGAAAAGCTAGCAAAAAAACTCGGAGTCTCTGTTGTTAACAGTCAACTAGTTATAAGAGAAATAGTTGCACAAGAAAGAATAAGCTTCGATGAACTAGAAAGAAAGGCCCGATCTGGAGAACTCGACTTAGAGGATGTCGTTAAGAGTGTAGTCTTAGACCATATTGCTGAAAGAAATGTAGTTATTGAAGGAAGAGTCGCTTTCTTAGTATTAGATAACCCAAATATCGACATTAAAGTGTTTCTGTGGGCTCCTGAAAACTTTAGAGCACAAAGAATAGCTAAGAGAAGAAATATTAGTATTGAAGAAGCTCTTAAAGCTGTAAGATACTCTGATGAAGAACGCAAAAACCTCGTATATAGACTTTATAGAAAAGACTGGATTGACGCCGACTTATACGATGCTGTCATAAATACATCTAAGTGGACTTTCGACGAAGTAGCTCATATAGTAGAAGAAATATACAAGACAAGAGTTAAGTAGTCTTCTCAAAATTCTTTAAAATAATTTTCTCCGAATATTTTACTATTACATTCAATTAAAGTTTTAAATATTTAGATAACTGCTGCAAAATACTTAAGATAAAATATTCTTCCGCCCTAGTAGCTTGCTAAAGTATAAGTGTGTTTTAAACGAAATTATCTCGTGCCTGCTCCTAAGATGCAGTTACTTAGTGAAGATGATATCAAGTTAATTCACGAGAAGGCTTTAGAAATTTTAGAGAAAGTTGGCGTGTACTTCGATAACAAGAATGCCCTTCAGTTGCTTAAGTCAGCAGGCGCTAAAATTGAAGATAAAGTGGCTAAAATTCCTCGAGATTTAGTTGAAGCATGTCTAAAGAAAACTCCTTCCAAAATAGTTCTTTACGACAGAAATGGTAAACCTTATGCTGAAATAGGTGGAGATAATGTTTACTTTAATCCCGGGTCTGCAGCAACTAAAATACTTGACTATGGGAGTAGGAAAGCTAGAAATCCTGTAGTAGAGGATTTAGTTAAGCTAGTTCGCTTAGTAGACGCACTAGAATACTTGAAGCTACAGAGCACTGCTTTAGTTCCATCAGATGTGCCAGTAAAGCTTAGGGACCGTATTAGACTTTACATTGTCTTGAAGAATACTACTAAGCCTGTAGTCACAGGAGCCTTTACTGTAGACGGAGTACATGATATGGCAAAAATGCTTGAAATAGTTCTAGGAGAGATCTCCAAGAAACCGTATGCTGTTTTCGATGTCTGCCCTAGTCCTCCTCTCAAATGGAGCTATATTACATCACAGAACCTCATAGACTGCGCCAAGAAAGGAATTCCTGTCGAAATAATTCCCATGCCTCAGTTTGGTGCGACAAGCCCTATAACCATAGCTGGCTCACTGGTACAGCACCACGCTGAAGCTCTCTCAGGAATTGTTTTGGCCCAGCTAGCTAGAGAAGGAGCCCCAGTTATTTACGGCGGAAGCCCCTGTGAATTTTGCATGAGATACGGCACAGCCAATATCGTTAGCCCAGAGACTCTTCTATTATCGTCAGCTTACATAGAGATAGCCAAGTACTTTAATTTACCTACGCACACCTACATGGCTATAAGTGACTCAAAAATACTGGATTACCAGGCTGGAGCAGAAGCATCGATGAGTGCTCTCGTAGCTGTTCTTAAGAGAATAAACATCGTCTCCGGCCCTGGTATGCTGGAATTCGAAAACACTCAGTCTTTAGAAAAACTAGTTTTAGACAACGAAATCTGCGGCTATGTTTTGCGTTTTGCGAGAGGCTTTGAAATAAATGACGACACTTTAGCTATAGAACTCTTCGCTAAGGTAGGCTTTAAGGCAATCTTTCTTAAGGAAAGACACACAGTTAGGTTTCTGCGTAAAGAACATTACTTCCCTAAAGTCTTCGACAGATCTCCTATATCGCTATGGCTTAGCGGAAAATCTCTTCCAGCTTTAGAAAAAGCACATAAAGTCGTAGAGGAAATACTAAGCACCCACGAGCCTGAGCCACTACCCTCTGACGTAGAGAAAGGGCTAGAAAAATTCTTTAAGAGTATTTTAGCTAAATATGGAGTAAAACCTAGTCTTTGATTTCCTCTACAGTAATAGCGTTTACAGGACAGTTTTCTTTCGCATCCGAAATACAGCCTAATTCCTCTACTTCAATCTCGGTTTTACTATCTTTGAGCCGAGCTTTTCCGTCATCGCCTATCTCAAAGTAATCTGGACAGACTGCAGCGCATGCTCCGCATCCGATACAAGTTTCTTTGTCTACTTTAACTTTATACTTAGGCATACGGATATTATGCGAAAGCCAGAATATATATCTATTCAATATATTCTGTTTTATTCACTAACTTCTATTAAATTAATTAGGCGTGGAGATAAAAACTAAACTATAGTTAAACGAGTATTTCAGAGAATTCCTTTTTCCTTTCTTCTACTAGCTCGATGAATTTTGCTAGAAGTTTTGCAGTATTCTCAATATCGTTGAGAGACGCTATTTCGCCAAAACTATGCATGTACTTCAGGGGAATTGAAACTAGTCCCGTAGCTACTCCTTCTCTAGTAAGCTGTATTACCGCGGCATCTGTGCCAGAGGGCCCAAATATGGGTTCTCTCTGGTAAGGTACGCTGGCTTTTTCTCCGGCCTCTTCTAGTAGTTGAACTACTTTGGGATAGAAATTGGGACCTAGTCCTATTGCAGGGCCTTTTCCTAACTTTATTCCAGCTACTTGTCTCGGCGATACACCGTGTTGAAGTCCGTGAGTAACGTCTATCGCTATGCCTATGTCTGGTTTAATTCTATAAGCTACTACTCTTGCTCCCCTTAATCCCAGTTCTTCTTGGCTTGTAGCTACTAAGTAGACTTTAAGTCCGAGATCCTTTTTGGCTAAATAGTCTACTATTTTTATCATAGCTGCTACTCCTGCTTTATCGTCAAGACCTACTCCAAGCACATTGTTATTAAGTAATTTCTTTAACTCAAGAACTGGCGTAATTACTGTTCCGGGCTTAATTCCCAGTTTCTCTACTTCTTCCTTCTTTTCGGCACCTATGTCTATGGCCATGTCTTCTATTTTAACTACTTTATCTCTTTCCTCAGGCTTAGTCAAGTGCGCTGCTTTGGCGGCCACTACTCCGTACACAGGTCCTCTAGGTGTATGTAGCACTACGCGTTGTCCGTAGACTACACGCTGGTCAATTCCTCTGGAAGCAAATCTTATGTAGCCTTCGTTTTCAATATAGGTTACCATGAAACCTACTGTATCTAAGTGAGCGGCAATCATTATTTTTAAGTCTCCTTCGCCGAAAGAGCCTATAACATTGCCTAGAACATCTACTTTGACTTCGAGACCTCTTTCCTTCATTAGATTTGATATTACTTCTCTTGCTGTATCTTCGTAGCCAGAAACGCTAGGCGCTTCTACTAGTCTCTTTAAAACCTCGAATGTGTTTTCGCTCACAGGTAAATATAGAAAACAAGGTATTAAATACGTTAGGTAGTTCCTAAGTTATAAATAATTGAAGTAAATTTTCTAGGGGCTCCACTCGAAGTCTTTATCCAAGGGATATATTGGTCTAAAAACTCTTCTGTAGGGAAGTTTCTCTATTTTAAGGCAAGTAAAGCCAGGAGTATAGGCCATGTAGGCTTTCGCCGCTATTTCTCTGATATCTGAGAATAAGTAACCTAACTTAACTACAATAATTTTGTATTCTCTAGGGTCTATTCCTAGAGCCTTATAGTCCTCAAGCTCTGTGAAAGCTTTTCTCCTAGAAGTTACCGCTATGTCGACAGCCCCGCTCCTAATTAGTACTGCTTCACTCGACAGTTTCAGTACTTTTGCTTTAATATCTATGGGATAACCATTTATTTTATCTATTTTACCTCCTAGACTTAGCTTTACTTCAGCGCCTACTCTTGCCTCAACACACTTTTTGTAAGCTTCTTTGTCGTAGAAGCCGGCTATAAGAGATTTTTCTACATTCTTTTCTATCAACAACTCTAACATAACTGGAACATCTCCAGCTCCTCCTGCAGTAACATTGTCTCCTGAATCCGATATTACTGCAGGCTTTTCTCGGCACAGTAAGGCT
Organism: Thermoprotei archaeon; assembly: GCA_003649445.1. Next base: position 36,339 of record QMRV01000017.1, read on the forward strand.
TTTTCTAGGACTTCTTCTGGCTCTCCTGCCTCTACATCAGGCTTGAATTCTCTTCTTCTACGCCAAACCTCATAGGCTAGTTTGCGGGACGCCTCAAGTGCTTCACTATATTTATTTTTAGTCGCTACAACTACTGCGCTAGGTGTAGCATAGGGAGCATCTGTCCAGGCGCAGCCTACGAAAAGTGATGAAACAAGTATATGTGGCTTCGAGTCTATTTCAGGGAGCATTTTCATAATACTTGCTGCAGGCTCATAAAGTGTTACGAAAAATTCTCCGGGCAACAGCATTGGGGGCTTAACTATGGCTATAGAAGTCTCTATTTTCTCTGCCAAACATTTTGTAAGTAAAACCGCTGCCCTATATCGTGTTTCCTCAGCGTCGATGTGAGGCGCTGTTCTGAAAGCTACGATAATGTCTAGCATCTCTGCGAGTTCTTTAGGAATATTTCCGTGTAAATCAAAGCTAGCGGCTATAGTACACTTTTCTCCAACGATTTCCCTTATGGATTTAACTAAATCTAGTTCACCGCTACCTAGGTCTTTAACTTCCATAGCTCCATGAAGATCCAGAAATACTCCATCTACTTTTCCCGCTTTCTCGAGATCATTGAGAAGACTTCTTTTTAGCTCGAAGTAAGCTTCTTTTTCTACTAAACCGGCTGGTGGAGCATAAGCTGTGAAAGAAAGAGCTACGTCAACACCCGAGTTTTTTAGAACTCGAACATACTTGGTTTTCGTGAGCTCTTCGCTGCTAACTACTCTGAAATCTTCGAGAGAAACTGTGAGAGAGCTAAAGCTATTAGATTCATGTCTTATGCCTCCAACGAAGACTTTGACCACAAAATAGCTTTTGGAAAGAAAGTATATGAAACTAATCAGACTCTACTACATATACATATGTATCACCGGGCTTGCTATACTCGAATACATCGACTGCTAACCCTTCTTTTTTCAAGTCTGCTATAAAGTCTTTAATGTACTCAGTTTGCCCGCGCAGATGCATTGGTACAACAAGCTTAGGTCTAATTTCTTTTACGAAGTCTATAGCGCCTGTCCAGTTGCTTATACCAGGTACTGTATTTATGAAAGCTATATCTATAGTATAGCGCTTTAGTTCTCTTAAAGCATCATAATATATCTTCATAATATTCTCGTTTACTTCACTAGGCAAAGTATCTCTAGCCCAGTTCGATAAATCTCCCGAATGATAAACATTAAGTCTATTTAAGTGCAGTAAGTATGCTACACCGACGTCGCTGCTTTCAAAAGCTCTTATTTTACAACCAAATACTGTGACTACTTTTCCTGGATGAACTACTGTAGTGTTTTCTCGAGGAATTTTATGAACTTCAACAATATCATGTGATAAGATTATATGCGCTTCTTTTGCATAAACTGCTAGCTCATATATTTTGGGAGAAAAATGATCCCAATGATGATGAGAAGCTAAAAACAATACTCTTTTTCCTTCTATTTTATCTTTAACGGTAGAAAAAATAGGTTCAGACGAAAAGTATTCTTCAGGAAAATCAAAAACTATACTAAGGTCTTCATACTCTATTAAAAAGCAATCATGATACACGTAGACTATAGTTACTTTATACACTGTCTAGGTTAATGCTAGTCTTATTTAAGCATTGCTAACAGATAATAGAGAAGTGATTTAATTGAAGATATCATAGACACTTTTAGTTAAAATAATCCATTTTCGTGAAAAAGGAAAAAATATGTACACCTTTTCTTGATTTAGTGTACCAATGCACAGTTATTTTTGCGAGAATATACTGAAGAATAAGTGCGTAAAGTTAATATACCTTTTAACCGTAATATATCAAGTCATGAAAAATTTAATTTCGAGGAAAAATTCTTATTGCTATGAGAAAAGGCGCTGTTTTGACACCTATAATTATCGAGTAAAGTCTTTCTTAAGAGAAAGAAATTTTTCGCATTTATTGTACTCTATTTAGAGCTCTGGGGACCGCTCTATGGATAGCAGAGACTGGCTAATAATTACATCAATTCCAAGATCACTTGATGTCGCTAAAATAGCTGAGAAAAGCGGTCTGCCTCAGTCAACTGTCTCGCGTAGATTAAAGGCTCTTCTTCCGCAAATAAACATTAAGTTTATAGTATCTAGAAAAGCTCTAAAACTCAAACCTATAGTTCTCGTTTTTGATAAAATGCCTTATAGGCTTCCAGCATATACTATTTCTTGTAGAAAAGGAGTATCTTATGGAGATGAAGTATATGTCGTTGCCGCTGCTGTACCTGAAGACGCTATCTCAGATTATATTTCCCTATTCCCATATGAACCAAAATTCGTGTTTATAGGTGAAGAACATGTATTTTGGCGCCCCGATCTCGCTTCACACTACAATATCATAAATGAAAAATTAGAAGTAGATTACTATAAGTTAAAGAAAATAGATAATGTCTGGAGAAAAATAACTCCTACAACTATCGATACTTATGACTTATTAATAATATTTTTCAAAGAAAAATACGCCTATACTTCACTAGCAGACATCTCTAGACAGGCTTTATTGAAAGGAATAAGGTCTTCGCAGCAACTTCTCTCGTATCACTTCCGTAGACATGTTTTACCGATATGGCTTGGAAACCATGTTAGCTTATATAGACCGCTCACTGAGTACCCTATTAGGATACACTTTTACGAAGTATTTAATGCAGAAAATGTTGTTTCAAAGCTTTCATTAATACCTTACATACATACTATATACTATTCTAGCGACTGCATAGCTTTCTCATGTCAGCTTTCAGTAAAAGAAACATTTATGCTGTACAAAAATATTCTAGTAGAATACAAGGCAAAGCCTCTCTACCCCGAGGTATACTTAGATCAGTCTCTTGAAAAATATATGATAAGCTACTATAAGCTTTGGAACAAGGGTTGGCTTAAGCCAAGTAAACTAGTGCCTAAAAAGCCTCGGGCAGCTCCTACACACCGTAGCAGGCACTAGGGACCAAAGTGCCCTATAGATGTTTGAACAATTACGCATTTAAGTCCAGCATCATTCAGTACTCTTTTTACTTTAAGCATTTCAAATACACTCGGCCTCTTTAAGTTTCTTCTTCTAAAAGCAGGAAAATAGTCCAATACACAGACCTGTACTTCAGGGTCTATTGATGCGAGTTTTTCGCCGGCCTTCGCTATTTCATCTAGAGATACTAACTCTTTATTGTATACTAGACCAACTCCAATGTAGACTTTTTCTTTGTAGTGGTCTACTAAGTACTTAATTGCATTCCAGGCAGTATTTAAGTATTTTTCAGCAAGCTCTTTGTCAGTTATCCCTGTTATTTTCGTGTAGGATTTTACGTATACGCATTTCGGCTCTACACCTATATTATTGCATCCCGCTTCAACTAATTCATCAATGTAGTCGGGCGTGAGCAGTGTTCCGTTACTGTCTAGGTGCAGTCTCCTATTTTTGCCTTTATTAAGCTCACTTAAATGTCTAAAGAATTCTATAAGCCACTGCTTATTGAGTGTAGGCTCACCTCCGCTAATAGCTAGCCCAGAAACTTCGTAATAGTCTCCTACAGCTGTTAATTTCTCAGCCGCCTTTTTAGGCGTAAGCGGTTCTGTAATATTGTCGTAGGTTACATGCCAGTTCTGACATTGAGGACATCTAAGATTACAACCTGCCACCCATATAGCTGCTTCAACATATTTGCCCTTTCCTTTCGCATAGTAGGGTGTGGCTTTACCTCCTACTGTGTGAGGTTCAGGTCCGTGAACTATTCTTAGAGGAGGTTTATCTCTTATGTTAGTTGATATTCTCATACCCTCTTCGATTGGAGTAATACATGACCTCTCTAAGCTATCATTAATCTCTACTGCACAGGACCAGCAACCACCTGTACGACAAGGAGCTTGTATTTTTCCTTCATTTGGATAAATGCCTATGCTGTATCCTATTAGCTCTAATGCCTTGAGAACTGTTATTCTTTCTGGCACAGAGTACTCTACGCCGTCTACTACTACTCTTATTTCCTTTCTAGGACTCTTATCTTCTACTATTTCCCTAGCCTCATAAGGACAGAAATAATAACATGAAAGACAGCCTACACAGTTTCCCGGACTATAACATAAGTTTACTATTCTACATGCTCCGCATTTTACACATTTTTCTTCATCTACAACGCATTTATAGAATTTAGTGCTCTTATACACAGAATACTACCTGTTTTCAAAGTATTATTTTTTACTAGAATTACTCAAAGAGATCTACCAGTCTGCTTAACCATGAATCAATTAGGCTTACAAGCAGACGTGCTTCTTCTTCAGAAGGATACTCTTCCTCCACTACATGGTGCTTAATAGCATAATCCTTCATCTCGTTGGCTAGTCTTAACACCTCTTCTCTTACTTCACGGCTTAACATTCTACCTACTTCTCTCAAGTAGTTTCCAGCCTTACTGATGGTGTGGACAATATAGCTCCAGGGCAAAGGGTTTCTTATGAGCATTTTTGAGAGATTATTTAAAGTGCTATATGTTTTCATCAACAAGTATAGCTTATGAAAATCATTGTGCAGAGCCAGTACGCTTAGCGTCCATAGCGGCGCCATGTCTATGAAAGGTAAAAGATCTATTACTATCATGAAAGCGAGAATAGTAGTTATCTTATTGACTACTTTAGGCTGAAAAGCTTCAAAAGTTTTCATTTTATTAAGAGAATTATCAGTATTCCTGTAAGCAGATCTAAGGCAGTTTCTATTGGATTAGGAAATATTCCGAAAAAATCAACTAGGTCATTTATAATAGCTATAGTTAGTATCTGAAGCCACAAAGAGTAAGAAAAGTTTTCTGCCATAGACTAAGTATCATTCAGGTATAGGTAAACTTATTTCTTGTGTTAGCAGAGGATCTTCTGTTCCTTTAAGCAGTTTTCTCCAAGCTTCTTCAAGTTCACCGAGCAGTCTTAGAGCCGTATCGCGGTCTTCGTACGCTAAGTTATTTTGTTCAAGCGGATCTTTTTCTAAATCGAATAACTCTAAGTAGCCTGCAGGTCTGCCGTAGGGATCCGGTCTGAGCGTTTCTATAAGCTTCCACCTCTCTGTTCTAATAGCTCTCTTAGTCATTCTAGTGTTCTCCATCAACAGTACTTTATCGTATCCGCTCCACTCTCCTTCAATTAACCTTATTAAGCTTTTGCCGTAGATATGTTCCCCGAAACTGCAACTCACTACGTCAAGTATTGTTGGAACTATGTCTGTGTGCTGAACAAAGGCTTTGACTTTAGTTCCTTTAGGTACTTTTTCAGGATATCTAACTATGAGAGGTATTCTTACATCCCACTCGTAGAGACCATGATGGTCGTAGAATATATTGTGTTCTCCCATACTTTCTCCGTGGTCTGCTGTAATAATTATGATAGTATCATCTAATATTCCGAGCTCTTCTAATTTCTCGTATATTTTCTTTACTTTATCGTCTGTATACAGTATTTCTGCGTCGTAGAGAGCCTCAATATAATCAGGATTTCTGGAACCCTTTTCTATTAGCTTGCCTAGCCAGCCTTTCAGCAGGTGTCTACCCCATACTGTTTTTTCTACTCTTTCCTTCAAGTCTCCTTGAGAAGGATCTCCCTTAAATATTTTTTTGACAAGGTCTTCAGGCGGATAGTAGGGGGCGTGAGGGTCCCAGAAGTGTACAAAAAGGAAGAACTTTTTGTCTTTAAGTTTACTGCTCCACATATCTAGAAACTCTAGTGTTTTCTTCAAGACTATTTCTCCGCTTATCTTTATCCCTTTAGAAATAACTACTATGCCTCCTGTCGCGAAGTAGTAGTCGTATCCTCGGATAAACCACTCTCCTCCTTTCATTATAGCTAAATTGTCTGCTGCCGCTGTAATGTAGCTTTTCCTTTTAAGTAGCTCGCTTACAAGAGGAATATTTTTGCTCAAGAATATTGATCCTGCATGACAGACTATTTTATGGTGCAACGGATGTACTCCAGTGAGCATGGTAGTGTAGCCTGGATGTGTAGGTATAGCCGGAGCATAAGCGTATTCAAAGATAGCACCTTCAGAAGCTATCTTATCTATAAATGGACTTGTCTTTACTTTATATCCATAGCAACTTAAATGATCCGCTCTTAAAGTATCTATAGCGATGAGAAGAACATGTGGCTGATTTTCAGACATATATTCTATTACACCTTTATGAATATAAGACTAAGCATAACACTTTATATTCTTCTGAACACTAGTAAGTAAATGATTAC
>QMRV01000018.1 GCA_003649445.1 Thermoprotei archaeon
AGGTCTACTCTGTATGTATTTTTAGACAAAGAAGAATACTTTGAGCCGCTGACCGCTAAGATTAAAGACTACTGTCTTGAAGTAGTTTACAGGAAAATTACTCTCGAAGACGTATTTATTAAAGAAGTGGGGAGGAAAATTGTTGGCTAGAGTTCTTACTCTAGTTTATAAAGAGCTTTGTGCCGCGTTTTCGGAGAAGTCTAGGTTTTTTATAAGAATACTTATAGATGTACTTTACATAGTTATTGGAGGAGTAGCGCTTCAGGCAATGATAGGAAACAGAGACTGGAGTAAACTATATTGAGTACTTGGTTCTCGGTATGATTTTTCACAGAATATTTGCCGATACTATGTCGGAGACTTCTATTTCATTGTTCTCTGATCAGAGAAGTGGTATGCTTGGACTGCTTTTAGTGGCTCTTGAAGACCCCAAGTACATTATTGTGGGCAAGTTTTTGTCGTCAACTATAATTGGAATTATCGGCGGTTTAACACTTCTCGCTTCTTTAGCTGTAGTAATGCCCTGTCTCTTAGCGAAAAGTAATATTTTGGCGCTAATAACTTGTATTGTATTTTCATCACTTGTATATGCTTCATTTAGTATGTTACTAGCAACAATAGCAGTTACACCTGAAAGACTGAACTTAATTTTAAACATCTTTGGAAACGTTGTAGCCTTTATGAGTAATGTATTTTATCCTCTTGAATACATTCCAGCAATTTTCCACCCAGTCGTCTACGCCAATCCCATGACTTACGTTGTAACTTTAGCTCGATTTTATACGCTAGGAGTAAATGAACTGCCGTGGGATTCCCTTAGTTTAATTGCTATAATATTAATATATACTTTCGTAAGCATTATCATAAGTATTAAAAGAATATACAAACTTATAGAAGAAACTAGACTATAGTAGACTACATTTTTGAAAAACCTTTTAGCTACTTTCGGGTTTAGAGTAGTTAAATATACCTTGAGGCTAATAGTTATCTGTGAAGCCCAATAAAGCTGTTATTATTGGTTTTGATGCACCTATAGCTAAACGCGTATACGAATTTGCTTTAAAAGGCGAGTTGCCTACAATTAAGAAGCTTATCGAAGAGGGAGTCTATGCAGAGAACTGCTTAGTTCCACTGCCTACTATTACCCCGCCCAACTGGACTACTATTGTTACTGGAGCGTGGATAGGTACTCACCAAGTCTCCTGCTTCAATATATGGTTCCCTGGATGGCCTCTCAACAAAACAGTCCCAGCATTCACCTCAAAGTTCTGTAGAGCAGAGTACATTTGGAATGCTTTAGAGAGAGCTGGCCTTAGAGCTATTGTCATTAACTGGCCTTCAACATGGCCTCCTACAGCCAAAAACATGGTTCAAGTGGCTGGTACAGGCCTCACAGTAAACGAGTGGAGAATAGATCTTCCTGAAGGAACGCATGTCGCTGTAGCTTTAGCTGATGCACAAGTGTTCTGCACTGAGGACTTGCCGCTGGCAAATAAAATTGTTTTAAAGGAAGCTAGTGGATGGGCTAATCTTCCTGAAGCGAAAAAACTTCTTGAAGCAGAACTTAAGCTAGAGTACAGGAGAGCTAAATTCAAGGTAAGAGAAAAGACTTGGTACATGCTTGTAGTAGATGAAGGTGAAGGCTTCTCTAAAGTAGCTTTATGCGAGGAAAAAGACTACTCGAAGGCATTCGCAGTGCTCCGGCCCGGCGAGTGGTCCAAAACAATTTACCAGAAATTCGACACAGAGCGCGGCGTAAAAGAAGCTGCTTTCAGAGTAAAGCTCCTTGAGCTCTCGCCTGACGCGTCTAAAGTAAGACTTCTAGTTACTCCGCTCTGCTGCACAGACCCCAAGGAGATACCCGTTTACCCTGAGGATATTAAGCTACCTTACGACGTAGGATTGCCTGCTACACACGGAGTATTTGACGCACTTAACTTAGGCTTAATCGACATTGATACCTGGATAGAGTGTATTGACATGGAGCACAAGTTCTTCGCAGAAATAGCCGTCATGTTGATGAAAAAGTACAGCGACTGGGCTCTACTATGCATGCACTTCCACTGCCCTGACTGGGCTTACCACGCTTTCATAAATAAAATAGACCCCGCTACAGCTAGCCCAGAGGAGCTCAAAGACTATCAGAGAGCTGAGCTCGAGTTCTATAAGAGCCTCGATAGAGCAGTAGCACGAATACTTGAACAAACAGATGAAAACACTTTAGTTGTCATAGTATCAGATCACGGTGCTAAAGCTACTACCGCGAAGTACTCGGTTGCAGAAATACTAGAGAAAGCAGGGCTTTTAGCCTACAAGATAGATGAAGAAGGAAACAGGGTCATAGACTGGAGCAGAACTAAAGCAGTTCCACAGAGATCATGCTATATTTTCATAAACCTCAAGGGAAGAGACCCACATGGAATAGTAGATCCCAAAGACTACGATAAAGTGAGAGACGAAGTAATTAAGGCGCTGTACGAGTACACTGACCCCGCTACAGGCCGCAAACCAATAGTCTTCGCCCTCAAGAAAGAAGACGCCAGAATAATAGGGCTCTACGGGGACACTATAGGCGACATAGTTTACGCAGTATCACCTTACTTCGGAGGACAACATGGGCCACATCTCCCTACAGCTGAATACAGCATAGGTTCGCTCAAAGGCCTACTAATAATGAAAGGACCTGGAATAAAGAAAGGCTATGTACTAAAGAGAACAGTCTGGTTAACAGACATCGTTCCAACAATATGCTATCTCATGGAACTACCTATACCAAGAGACTGCGAAGGCGCGATAATATATCAGGCTCTCGAAGACCCCGACATCAAAATCAAGGAGTTAAAAGAGCTTAGAAAGAAGTGTGAAAAACTCAAGGAAGCACTAGAGAAAACAATGTACCTTACACACACCTACGAAATGCCTTAACCAACTGCATCACTATTGTATAATGTTTAATATAATAAATTAACCTCTAGTTTTTAACTTAGATCTAATACTTTCTAAAAATTTTTCAAGCGAAAAATCATAGAGAGGCTCTACTTTATTCTTCACATGTCTATGGTGAGGATAAGTTACTATATTTGGATGGTGAGGAGCATTATCCCAGCCTTCTATTATTTCTCCTTTTCTGCTTATCCAGTAGTAACTATAAGCCTCTATTTTATTTTCCTTTACTATTTGACGTATATATACAGTGCTAAAATCAATTAAAACTATTTTTATCCTAATTATATGTAATTTCTCTTGACTAATTATCAGAAATTCTTCAATACTTAGAATTATATCGCTATATCTCCTTAATAATCTCTTTAAGTGTCTTTCTAAGTTCACGTAATTCCTCCTCTATGTTCTCTTTAAGTTCTACTAATGACTTCCACTCGAACCATATCTCATGTTCTTCAAAACTATCTCCCATAGTTTTTTCAAAATGCTCGAGCTTCATTTTATGCTCTTCTTCTAACCTATATATTTTCTTTTTTATTTCGTTTAATTCTCTTTCTAAATGCTCTATCTTATTTTCAATAGAAGTAATAATTGCTGCCTTCACCACATCAGGATATTTTTTAGCTAACTGCACTAGTAAAGCTTCATTAGTCATATTTAATCAAGTATTTTTGGCAAGTTAGTTATATATAAGTCTCTTTGACTTAGATAAAACACGGCAGCTCTCTTATGACCTTAATTCAATCTTTTCTAAATAAGCTTAAGATAAAGTCTACTGCTAGCAGTATTAGAGGCACTAAGAGAAATAGTAACATGAGGTTTCTTGCTTTCTTCTCTTTTTCTTCTAAATACTTTCTGTAAAGGTTTTGGTCTAATACGAATGTATGTCCACATGAAGGGCATGTAGCAATGCCATTACTCGGTACAGTTGCTAAACCAAATACGTAGTTACATGAAGGACATTTAACCCAGATAACTTCTCTTTCCATCTAAGTTACATAAGCCTAACTAGTATATTTGCTTAGTCCTAGTTTAATTAAAGTAGACTCCTTGTTCGTAAATTCTTTAAGTGTAATTATATATATCTGCTGAATGATTAAGAGAGAGAGCCATTATTTTAGCTGTGGTAATTATTATAGGTGTTATTGCTGCCTATATTTTGTATGAAGAGAAAATTTGGTTCTAGTATTTCAGCTGGTGTACGCGATATTTATGTAAACATTAATAGGTGGCTCGATAAGAGGCTTGAGGGGTGGAAGCCTGAGAAATTTAAGCCTATGATGTTTAATGGACATCGTATTCTTGCGTCTGAAAGAACTATACTTGCTGTCCCAATGGATGTTAAACTGAAGTTCCTTGATATACTTCTCGAACTCAATGTAGATTCTATCTCTTTTAATATCTACCCTGAAGTCTGCAATATTTCTTACAGTGAATATGATGAGCTCAAGTACATTCAATAAAACTGAGTTTTCAAGAATACCTGAATATGGAGCTTAAGTATACGAAGATTTTTATTGAGTGCTATAGGCAAGACTACTATTGTATTGTTGTTAAGCTGTCTACTATGATGAAGCGTATAGGCGCCAACTATAGTCTTAGCGAGTGGCTTAGCCGATAAAGTCGGCCCTCTACTCGACTACGTTAGGGAGCATGAAAAAGAAGCATGGATATAGGAAACATTGTGGCTTACACAGAAAGATCCTCGGACCGAGAGAACCTTACATATGGTTTAGGGACTGTTATTGGCAAGATGTATGCACTAAGTGGATTAGAGTTACGGCTTACTTGGCTCAAAAACATGGAGCTAAAACGATTTTACCTTTCTTTACTGAGCAATTTGTTTACTATAATAAGTGTTACGGTAAATGTATCGAAGACTAGGCAAAAGAAATTCTGGAAGCTGTTAGGCAGGAAAGCGCACTGTGTTGTTCTACGCATATAAGAAAATTATAGGAGAAGTTAAAGGTCGACCTGGATTAGTGTTAAAAGCAGATTGAACAGTTAGTATTTTGTGAATCCAGCTAAGTACAGAGATAATTTCTTGCGCGCTGTTGAATTCCGGTACCCAGACTGGATCCCTTGCAGTGTTGATATTGCTCCGCCTGTGTGGAAGAAGTACAGGGAGAGACTTGAAGAAGTAGTGTTGAAGTATAAGAGTATTTTTCCTTGGTTTAAGAAGGGTTCTGTTAACTATGATTGGGTTGGTCACAGAGTTAAAGGCACTATTTTCGTAGATGACTGGGGCTGTGTCTGGGCTTTTAGTGAAGATGGTCTTCAAGGCCAAGTAGTTAAACACCCTCTTAGCGACTGGAGTAAATTAAAGGAGCTTAAAGTTCCTGACCCAGATAAAGGCGTGTGCATAGAAGGAGGGCCCACGATTCCATGGGAAGAAATTGGAGAAAATGTTGAGAAGACTAGAAGGGAGGGAGGACTTGTAGTTATAGGGCTTTCTCACGGATTCTTTTTCCAGCTGCTCTACTACTTGAGAGGGTTCACTAACTTAATGAAAGACTTTGTAACTAAGCCTCCTCAGCTCTATGAGTTAATTAAGTTAGTTGAAGAATACTACATGGAGCTTGTTAAGCGAGCTGTTAAGCTTAAACCCGATATTATTACTTTTGGAGACGACTTGGGTTGTCAAGACAGAATGCCTATTAGCCCTAAGACTTTTCGCGAATTCATTTACCCTACTTACAGAAAGCTATTTACCTATATACGTTCTCACGGAATACATGTCAGGCTTCACAGCGACGGTCATGTAGTAGAAGTATTAGATCAATTAGTAGAGACTGGCCTAAGTATAATTAATATACAAGATAGAGTTAATGGAATAAACAACATTAAGAGAATATGCAAGGGTAGAGTCTGCATAGACTTAGATATTGACCGCCAGTATCTTTTGCCGCGAGGAACTCTTTCTGAAATAAGAGAGCATATTAGGAACGCTATTATTGAGCTAGGGTCTAGAAGAGGAGGACTTATGTTTACTGCCGGAGTATATCAAGATGTTCCTTTAGAAAATATAGATGCCTTATGCAGAGCTCTAGAAGAGCTTAGAACTTTGCATAAGACCCTTCCTTACTAGAAAAATTGTGTATATTATGAATTTTAATTAAAATGCTTTATATATAATTTGATATATTTGATTTATTTCTTGGAGAATTAACGAAGTTTACGCGCGCCTACTTTAGTCTACGTTTCCCTACTCCTAGACAGAGTTAAATTCTGGCGAACTAGGGTCTATGCAGATATGCGGAAAGAAGCTGTTGTTGCAGATAATTTGACTAAGGTGTTTATAACGAAGGAAAGGAAAGGGCTGTTTAAGAGGAGTTCTAAAAAGAAGATAGTAGCTGTAGATCACGTCTCATTTGAAGTGCGTAGAGGAGAAATTTTCGGGCTTCTCGGACCTAATGGTGCTGGCAAAACTACTACTATTAAGATTTTATCTACGCTTCTTCTACCCGATGAAGGTGAAGCCTGGGTTAATGGCTACCATGTCGTAAAGGAGGCTGATAGAGTTAGAGCAACTATAGGTGTTAGTCTTTATAGTGATAGAGGTTTTTACTGGAAGCTTACAGGTAGAGAAAACTTAAGGTATTTTGCATACCTTCATCATATTCCTCCGCGGGAAGCCGAGAGGAAAATTAATGAGCTTTTAGAGCTAGTTGGACTAAAGGAGCATGCCGACAAGCTTGTCGAAGAATACAGTACTGGAATGAAGTCTAAGCTTAATTTCGCTAGAGCTCTCTTAAATGACCCTGAGACACTGTTTCTTGACGAGCCTACAATAGGCCTTGATCCTGCGTCGGCTAGGACTATACGTGAAGTAATTAAGAGGCTTAGCCGCGAGGACAAGACAATATTTCTTACTACACACAACATGGAGGAAGCCGATTTTCTGTGCGACCGTATAGCTATCATAAATAGAGGTAAGATAGTTGCTATAGGTACTCCTCGCGAGCTCAAAGAGAAGATTAGAGACAAGAATATTGTGGAAATAGAGGCTGTTAACTTAACTGACAGTGTTGTAGAGGAAATTAAGGGACTTGAAGGCGTAGAGTATGTTTCAGTGACTTTAAGTGATCCAGCTAGCTTTAAGGGAACTATGCGTGTTACTTTCAACGGGACTTTTGACGAGTGCCTGCCAGATCTACTTAAAGTTCTCGTGGAGTCTAATGTGAGGCTTCTTTACGTGAAGCCTAGTGAGCCTAGTCTTGAAGACGTGTTTATTGCTTTAACGGGGGTGAGTTTCTATGAGGAACATACTAAGGGCTCTGAGAAATAACCTGTTAGTAGTCTACGCAGTCTACGTCAAGGAAATGAAGATCTGGCTGCGCTATCCCTCGTGGATCTTCGTCTTCATTACGCTTCCTTATACGCTTACGGGGCTGTTTTATGGCGTAGGCTATGCTATTGCGGGAGGGAAAGCTTTCGATAATTTTGCACAGAATACTGGAGTAAGAGATCCTCTCTTATACTACTTACTTGGCTCAATGATTCTTCTAGTAGCAATGATCATCATGGAAGACATGGGCGCTAGCATAAGATCTGAGCAAATGAGAGGTACTTTTGAGCTACATTATCTTTCGCCAGCAAATAAGCTTTTGTTGTGGACTTCTTACGTTCTTCCACATGGAACTATCTCATTCATAGTAATGGCGATTGCCCTTACTCCGCCGCTGCTCTGGGAGGCTAAGTCGCTGGACATCCTGTCTGCACTGTGGACAATAGTACTACTACTTATAGGAATGCTTCCTCTCTACGGTATAGGCTTGATAACTGCTTCACTTACAATAAGGTTCAAAGAACCATGGTCTATTGTAAACATAATTAAAGCTTTTATTTCCGTGTGCTCAGGTTTTCTGTACCCGCTGACTATTCTTCCTGAGTGGCTTCAAGTTGTTTCAAAAACTATTCCTACGTCATATCTCATAGATCTACTTCGCGATGTTCTATTGTTTAATAAGAAGATCATGCTAGAGGACTTTCGTTTATCAGCATTAATTCTGACAAGCCTCTTTTATCTTGCTTTAGGCTTTGGAGTTTACTTGAGGTGGGAAAACTATGCCCGTAAGACAGGAGATCTCTCTAAGTACTAAAATTAAAGAAATCGCTTTAGAGCTCTACGCAGCTGCCTATAACGGTATTAGAACCTACTTTAGATACCCCATGTGGATAATATCCGATTTAATTACGTCTCCTCTCTGGCTACTCCTATTCATTATACCAATGCTACTCTTTCTGCCTCCCGAGAAGTGGAGTGATCCTACTACGTATCAGTATTTTTACTGGGGCATGATATTCTTAGATGTAATAAGTATGGCTTTGTGGAGCTTTGGAAGCGCTATTAGATGGGAGCAGCAGGCAGGAACTCTCGAATACCTTTACTTAACTAACGCCAGTAGACTAGTCTTGTTCGCTACAAGAATGTGCTCTAGGCTAATTAGCTTCACTATGAGTGCCCTTTACTTAGCGCTACTAATGACAGTAATGTTCGGCGCCCAGATAAAAGTAGCAGACCCCCTCCTACTCCTACTCTCTCTGTTTTTATCACTATTCACTGCCCTAGGCTTCGGGGCAATCTACGCGGCGCTTGTACTTAAGCTAAAGCAAGTAGGTCCTCTCAACAATATACTGCAATACGTTTTAATTGGAGTAAGCGGAATATTTTTTCCAGTAGACCGACTTCCTTTAGAGCTGAAAGTTCTAGCATACTTATCGCCTTTCACTTACTGCGTAGACTTAGTGCGGGCCGCCGCAATGAAAACTACTACAATTATGCCTCTGTGGCACGAATTAGCTTTAATAGTTCTCTTAGCTGTTTTAATGAACTTTATTGGAATGAAAATACTCGGCTATATCGAAGCCACTGTAAAGAAAACAGGAAAGCTCGGAGTATACTGAAGTGTAAAACCGTCTTTCTTTTTAAGTTATCGAAATAAAGAGCCTTAGGCAAGTATTTAGGTTACTCTAGGACTAAGACTTCATATTTGTCTATGCTGGAGACTTTTACTCTGTATACTCCATTCTCGTATTCTACAGTAAATTTTCTCCCTGTCAAAGGGGGTACGCTCTACTGAATTCTCCTTCTCTTATAACTACAGAGAGATCGGTTAACGGCACTACTGACGACGAGGGATGTACGCTTTCTGCAGTACTGGCCCATCCTCTAGTTATCGCAGTATTTCCTCTCATTATTAGTCTCCTGTCGTTAAGTCAAGTTCAGAAGATGCACTATTATCTGACCGCTTCTCTCATAGGCTTCTACCTGTATGAGTCCAGGTCCCCTGACTTCTAGCGGTGAAGGAACACCTGACCACAATACTGAGTTGACTATAAGTGTCTCTAGATCAGGCATTCCTGTTCTCCAGTAAATTCTGCCTACTTGCCCCGAGAAATATACTATGTGCGCTTCTTCTCTAACTATTACGGCTGGTGCATCGAGTTCTGCTCCAGGCTGAGGCGGGGACCGGCCATTCTCATATTCGTATCCGAAGACTATTCCCGGCGCTACGACTCTAGCTAAAGCTTCTGCTTTCATTGAGTAACGAGACTAAAGAAACTCCAGTGAAAAATTAAAGTCATCACTATTTACGTGACTCACAACCAAGTAGAAGTAGTACTCGGCCTAAATCAGCTCCATGTATTCGACAAAGCCTCAGAAAAGCTCTCTTCTAAACTTTATTAAATTTATTTAAATTCCACGTTAATTCAAATCTATTATTGTCTATAGTCTTTAAAACAACATACTCTTTTTCCAGTAGCTCCTCTACAACGAGAGCAGCGAGCTCAGCTAGTTTTACATCGTCAGACACACTCCTTTTACTGCCTTTAAGCCGACACTTTTTCCTCTCTTCAAGCACGATTTTAAGAGCCTGTCTCAAATCCTCCCAAGACCTATTTTTAACAACATTTTTCCACACGAGCTCCATCAAAATACTTCACCTTATTCCCAGTGCTTTCAAGCACTCTTCAAGCTTATCTAAAACATCTTCATCTCTCGCCCTTTTATATAGGTACTCTATATCTAACTTGTTCCAGTAAACTTTAACTAAAATAAAAGCCTTACTTCTATCCTCGTCAGACATCCAATACTTCCATGCACACAAATACTTTACTACAAGCTCTTCTACAGACTCCAAATACACTTTAAATGAGCTAATTTTCAAGACATTGGGCTCTTTAGCTTCAATAAAACTTCTACCAACAATATCCACTCCTTTAGTAGCAAGAGGCTTAAGTTTAGGTATAAGCACTCTTCCTTCTTCTTCACATATTTCTTTTAAAAACTCTCTAACTACAGTTGCTGAGTTCTCTCCTTCAACAATTATATCTACATCGAGAGTCCTATAAGTAGCACCAGTATAGACTTCTACAGCAAAACCTCCGACTATAATAATTCTACCTAAACTTCTTTCTTCAAGCCTAGTATTAAGCCAGGCCAAGAAATACAGGAATCTTGAAGTCTCGTCTTTTATACTACTCATCCTAGGCAATATTTTGCTAAAAAATTCTTTTTTAAGCTCTTCTATAAGTAAATTCACTATGGTAAGTATTTTTCTCAAATTTATTTTTCTTTCGTTAAAGTAATTAAGCAGAAACCCTAACACTATACGAAAATGCCTAGTAAAAGAGAGCTACAAATATCTTTAAGCGAGCTCTTAAAGGACATGGAGCTAGACTCAATAGTAGTGCTTGTTGAGGGAGCACACGACTGTATATTCTTGAGGAGAGCCGGTTTCAATGGAGTAGTAATAGAGGTTTCACGAAAACCTATAATAGATCTCGCTTACCGGCTGATGGAAAAGTACCGCAATCACACAATAGTTATTTTAACCGACTTTGACGAGCAAGGAGAAAAGAAAGCTAAAAGACTCTCCGGTATACTAAGTGAACTAGGCTTAAAAATTAACCATAGGTATAGAAAAGAGGTAAGAAAAATAGCTAGAGAGCTAGGAGTTAAAACTATTGAAGGCTTAGCTAGACTCTACAGTAGGCTTTAAATGCTTCAAGTAGGCTTCAGTTTTCCTTTCTAAAATACCTGCAATAGGACATATTCTGGCGCAGTTTCCGCATGTCGAGCACTTACTTAAATCTATTAAAAGGCTTCTACCCCTGAAACTAATGCTCTTACTATAGCATACTTGTACACAAGCCTTACACGCTATGCAGTAGTTAGCCATACCATAGGCTTGAGCAATTTTCTTCAGAAACTCTAGCAATTCTTTTTGAGGACCTCTTAACTCTATTTTGCTACCCGCTAGTACTCCGCTACACTTCCTATAAGAAATCATATTTCCCTTAGTCTTCACTTTAAGCACAGTTAATATATTCTTGAATGAACTAGAAGGCTTGCTTCTAAAAACAATTGCTGCTGTTTTCTCGGAGACAATTAAAGCTGCTATTTCTTTAATATTTTTCTCAGCCACTTTAGTTAAATTTAAGCCAATTCTTCTAGCTGTCTGCCAGGCATGAGGAGGGTATTTATATAGCCACCTCCACAAGCCGTAGTCAACCCACTTCAAGTCAATGTTTTTCTCTCTGCAATACTTCTTTAGCTTATTGACCCACCAAATATAACGCTCTCTGTAAAACTCTTCTATTTTCTTAAAGTCTACTGAATGCATTGTAGGGCACATAAAGCACCCTATTCGCACTAATCCCCTCGAGTAAAGCGGATTAACCTCGATTTTATTCAAGTAGAGGTAAGCGTAGACATCTAGCGTAGTCCAGTCAAGTATAGGTGACGCAATATACTTTACTCTACCAGGAGTACTTGACTTAGCGAAATATCCCGCACGAGCTCTTTTTGGAGACTCATATTTTCTCTGTCCAGTAATAGAAACTACATCTGTCAGCGGATATTTTTTCGCAAGAAATTCATTTAAGGGAAGTATCTTGAGAACCAAAGTACACCACCGGTTGTCTCTAGCAGGAGGCCCGTGTCTCCTAAATATTTTCTCGAAGAGACTCCAGTCCGCCACTACTTCATGTACTTCAGCCCCTATCTTCGCTCCAATTCGTCTAGAATACTCAAGAGATTCCGCAAACTCTAGTCCAGTATTGCTTGTAACAGCTTCGCATATCCCTGCTTCACAAGCAATAGACAAAGTAACAGTACTGTCTTTTCCGCCTGAGAAATTAACTATAGGCTTTAACCCTCCCTTAAAACAATACTTCTCAATAATCTTAATGGCTTTCTCTTTAAGAGACTCTACTCTACTTGAAAGGTACTCGAAGATCTCCGCAATATTTCGTTTCTCGGGAAACTCTATACTTTCTCTAGCCCAAGTTTCTTCCACAAATACTTTGTCTGCAGTTAAGTAAAGTACGCCAAAAGTTTTTTCAGCAACAAAGGGCACATACGCTTCTCCTTCCGGCAAATTTCCTCCGATAATGTCTGCCCTGCTTAAACAGCTCCCTTTAGGATAATCATCTTTAAGCTCAGCGTAGTATCCTAACTTTTCTTCAGCAATAAGCCCCGCTACACTGCCCCAAGGCTTAATAATAAAATCTCTCTCAACACAGTCGTATTCCAGTACAAAGCCCCTTTCTCCCCCAACAACAACTTCGTCAACTGAGTCTAGATGATATATTCTGTTGAGTAAAATAGGCTCTACTAGAACCTTGCCATAGTCTTTAACTCCAAGTTTCTCTTTTAGAAGTTTCTTTATCAATTCCACGTCGCCTTGTACTGCAGGTCTTGGATCATAAGGTGGACTAATATTTAGCGGCAGAGACTTCTCTCTACAAGAAGGACAGTAGCTAGTGAAAACCGGCAAATTACATCTACGACACCACTTCAATTCCGGCTTCACGAGAATTCAGCCTCAACACAACTTAACTTAGCCTCAGGGGGTAGGGGCATGCCTCATACCTCGGTGGCTGCGGCTCCCTCTTCATCGGCATTAATTTTATCCAGTAAAGCTAGATTAGTTTTACTCTTCGAGAAGACCCGCGGTTCATAGGAATGCTATGTTTAAAGGAAACTATGTTACCTATC
Source organism: Thermoprotei archaeon (assembly GCA_003649445.1). The sequence goes on from QMRV01000018.1 coordinate 12,950, forward strand.
TTACATATATAATCTACCTTAAAGGAAGAAAGAGAACCAAAGTATTTATGGCAGAAAGTAATCCCTCCCAGAGTGTACAGAGAAATCTTCAAGATTGCGTGGCCCGTCGTCGTAGCTAACTTAATCAGAGTTTCTTTCTTTACAATCGACACTATAATGATAGGACATCTCGGCGCAGCTACTTTAGCTGCTGTCGGCCTAGGAGGCCAGATACTTGATATGTTTTCTATTATCTCGTCTGCTCTCTCGGTAGGTGTTTTAGCAATATGTGCTAGAAGAAAAGGTGAAGGTAGGGTAAATGAGGTATACAAGACTCTCGTAAACGCATTTATTTTAGCTATTTTGATATCCCTTCCCGCCTCTCTGGCTATGGCCCTATTTCCCAAGGAAATTCTCTCTATCTTTAAAGTAGAAGAAAGCGTCTTAGCCGAAGGAGCAGTATACTTGAGTATAAGCGCTCTCACGATACCTCTTTTCTTCATAGTAAGTACATTTGATTCCGCCTTTAGAGGTGTAGGAGACACATTAACACCGATGATAGTCTCTAGTATCAGCGGCGGAGTAAAAGTAGCTTTGAACTATTTGCTCATTTTCGGGAAACATGGTTTTCCTGCTTTAGGTGTGGCTGGTTTAGCCGTATCATCTATTTTCGCTAGCATACTTAGCCTACTTATGTACTTCGCTATAGTCTACAGCCGCAAATTTGAAATCAAAAGAACAGCTTTAAGCGGTATACTCGACCTCGCTTTGTGGAAAAAAATAGCTTTAATAGGAGTCCCCTCTATGGTAGAAAACTTCTTTAGCCAGTTTGCGCGCCTACTTTACACCTATATGGTTGCTTTCTTCGGTACAACTGTTCTCGCCGCTAACGAAATCGGCATAAGGATAGAGTCTTACTCGTTTATGCCCGGCTTTGCTTTTTCCGTAGCCTCAGCCTCTTTAGTAGGACAAAGTTTAGGAGAAGGAAACATAGATAAAGCTAAAAAGGTTTTCAAAGAGGCTTCAATAATTGCGGGCTCAATCATGTTTTTCGCCGCCTTAATATTCCTAGTGTTTCCCGAATATCTTTCTAGAATTTTCATAAGTGATCCCGAGGTAGTAGAGTATTCTGCTCTTTATTTGCGTATAATGGCTTTTCAGCAACCTTTTCTTGGAATCTACATGGTTTGTGCCGGAGGTATTAGAGGTAGCGGTGATACTAAAACACCGCTCTACATCTCACTTATATCTACTTACAGCTGCAGAATAGGGCTAGGTTACTTGCTAGGCTTTATTTTAGGCCTAAACGCCGCTGGAGTTTGGCTTGGCGGACTCTTCGACTTTATAGTCAGGTCTATCCTTATTTACCTGGCTTATAAAAAAGGCGACTGGTGTAAAATAAAAATATAAAGTCTACTTGACTACTGCGTGTTTTTCCCAGCTTTTAACAACTTTTAGCGTTAAATCTAGTGTTTTTGCTCCTTCTTCTATAGGGACAGGCGTTTCTTCGCCTTTCTTAACGCACTCTATGAATATCCTATCTTCTTTCAGAATCAAGTCCTCTCTGCTATTATACTCAGTGTAGGGCTTTTCTTCACTTCTCCAGTAAAGCTTCAGCGACCCTGCATCGAATTCTGCGGTAGCTTTCTCAGCTACAAGGAACCATGAATGTCTGCCTCCATAACTGCTCGCCGCCACGTTTGTAGCTATAATTGATGCTATTGCTCCACTAGACATTTTGATTAGCGCTATGTGACCATCTTCTACAGTATAGTTAGGGTTATCTACACTCCAGAACTTATTCATATACGAATATACTTCGACTGGCTCTCCGAAAAGATATCGTAAGAGATCATAGGTATGAGTTACTTGTTCTACAATTTGACCTCCACTTTTTGTTTTATCACACCACCAGCTCTTTGTCCGGAGGAAGGAAGTCATATCACAGAGATATGTGGCATATACTATTCCTAGTCTTCCTAGTTCACCTTTCTCTATCAGCTTTTTAAGCTCCACTATCGGAAAGGCGTGTCTAAGCTGGTAGCCTACCTGCGTGACCACGCCGTGTTTTTTACAGGCTTCGACCATACTCCACGCGTGCTCGCTCGTCAGCGCAATAGGTTTCTCTATGAACACCGCTATACCTTTTTCTGCCGCTAAGTGCACTTCATCTTTGTGAGCAAAAGGTGGAATGCATATGTATACTGCATCTAAGTCTTCTTTCTCGTACATTTCTCTGTAGTCTTTGTAAGCATTACCGCCGTATTTTTCGGCAGCTTCTTTAGCTTTCTCAAAAACAATGTCAGCAAAGGCGACAAGTTCTACATCCCTTATTTTCGTGAGACTTTTTAGATGTTGGCTAGCAATTGCTCCGAGGCCTACAACACCTACTCTAACCACAAGGGAAACTAGCAGACACACTATAAATAACTAAGGTTTAAGACGAAAACAGCATCAGACCGCTACTACTATAGCTGCAGAAAATAGAAAAATAAAAGAAGACCATTAAGTTTCTATTCTTGATAATTCTTTCATAATTTTTAAAGCTTCTTCAAGAGAGTCTGTAGCCATGAGCACTCTGCGCTCAGCTACAACTTGCTCTCCTGTAGTAGGATTATAGCCTATTTTTTCAACTGTAGTCCAGTGAACTAGTGAGCCGTAAAGAGCCCAGCTAGGTTTCTTGCCGATATCTATTCCCTGCTCTTTAAGCTCATCTATCATTTGACTTAAGTGCGGAGTTTCTTTATCTTTGTAGACCTTATGGTACAGTTGACATACGTAATTATTGAAGCCTATTCTGACGCGATATAAGTAGTATTTTTCGAGTTCATGAAAATCTACTTTAACTATCCTCGAGTCAAAGTATAGTGGTCTCTTAAGTCGAAGCGAAAGGTTAGCCGAGGCTAACGAAGCAGTAATGCTAACTATTTTCTCTACTCTACCGCCATAGGGCACATACTTTAAGAAAAACATACTTATTTCGTCGCTTGTAGTATAGCAGGCGTCACAGTTAAAGAACCTCATTAACTCATAGCAAGTTTTTACTAAAGCCATATGTACTTTGGGATCACGAGGCTGCTCATAGTCCTTTAAAGCTTTACCGAAGCCTACTCCATCAAGCCTAACTACAAAAGGACAAGAAACTTTTTCTTTAGAATAAATTTCAAGGTTTTTAAAGTACTCTTCTAACTCAACGATATTGAGTTCAAGTACCTTCGCGGAAATACCGACTTGCCCCATACAATCACCGCCTACTGGTGTTACTTTCATCTTCAGCAACTACAGTAATTTTGTTTTATCACGCAACGCTTATTCAAATACCTATTGACGCCGAAAATAATTGTTTTCATAAAAGGCCTCTTCGATAAATTGCATTATTCTAAATTTACATATATTTACATTACTTACTTCTGTAAAATATACTGCAATAACCTTACATGAAGATCCATGAAGTAAGGCAGTTGACAAGCCAAAGCTTATCAAGCTTAATAAACAGTGGTTCTAGAAGAAGTTGTCTCCCTTATAACGCTTATTTAAGAAAGATTTGACATGGATTTCTCGATCACTTCTCATATATAAAAAGCTAAACTATTTCTTTTAGACTGACGCTTAGTCTATGTGCCTAAGAAAGTGATTATAGATACTGATATCGGCGACGACATAGACGATGCTTTAGCATTAGCTTTAGCCGTCTCTCCTCCCGAGCTAGAGGTTTTAGCCATAACTACTGTTTACGGTAGAGTAGATTTGAGAGCAAAGCTTGCCGCTAAATTACTTACCTCATTAGGCAGACGCGATATTCCTGTAGCTAAAGGTTCTTCAAAAACTCTCCAAAACTATCTTCCAACACATATCCCGTGTCAAGCTGATGCACTAGGCCCTAAGGAAGAATACGATATTGTCGAAGACGGCTTAGCTTTAATGGAAGAGCTTCTAGACACAGAAGAAGATGTAACAGTAATTACGCTTGGCCCTCTTTCTAATATAGGTTTTCTTCTGAAGAAAAGACCTGAATTAGCGAAGAAAACTAGATTTGTTGTAATGGGCGGCTGCTTTTTCGAAAATAGGGTAGAGTACAATATTAGGTGTGATCCCGAGGCGGCCTCTCTCCTACTAGAGTCGGGAGCCGACATCACTATGGTAGGACTCGACGTGACATTAAAGTGTGTTATGCCGGACACTATGGTTCAAAAGCTTAAAGAAAACCCTAGGCTTGCCGTTTTAAGAAGCTATCTTGAGGCATGGTCAAAGAGAGTTAAGCATAACCCTATACTACACGATCCTCTGACAGTGGCTGTCTCGTTTAGAGAAGACTTAGTTAAAGTGTCTCCTGCTAGAATTGCCGTCGTATTAGATGAACCTAGCAGAGGCTTAACTAGAGTTATTAAAGGAAACCCCAACGCTAAAATATGCGTAGAAGTAGATGCAGAAAAGTTCCTTCAGCTATATTCAGAGAGAGTTATTGCTAAGCACTAAAACTATTTTAACGAAGTAAATCTTAAAATAAAACTTCACTGCCTTAATAACTCTTTTCGAACCTTTTTAATTTTACTTTAAACTACTTGATGACTAAAGTACCTGGTCTTTAACACATAGAGCAGAACTCGCCGAACTATTGTAGCCTCATCTTCGATGATTTCGATATTTTATTTTATATCCACCAGAAGAATCCTTTAGTCTTTTTTATGTATCTTCCCGTTATTAGTATTTCGGTTCCGCATTTTGGACATTTTTTGTCCTTTAGATTGTATTTAATTACTTTTGCTCCGTATCGTTTTATTAAGAGTTCTCCGCAGTTAGGACAATAAGTGTTTTCATAGGGGTGTCCTGGAACGTTACCAATGTATGGGTAATTTACTCCCATTTTCTTTGCTTGCTTGTAAGCCCACTCTAGTTTCTCTACTTTAGTAGGAGGCTCATGATACATGTAGTCTGGATAGTATCGTGTGAAATGTAGTGGTGTATCCGGCCCTAGTTCCTTGAGGTGTCTTTCGATAGTTTCTATTATCATGTTTTCGTCGTCTGTTGCTTTAGTGACTACAAGGTATACTATTTCGACGTGCACTCCCATTCGTTTAGCTTCTCTAGCGTTTCTCCAAACCACATTTATGTCTGCCGAGTTATATTTTCGGTAGGCTTCAGTGTTTCCCTTGACGTCTATTTTCAGTCCGTCGAGCCCTGCTTCAACGAGCATTTTTAAGGCTTCTAGAGTCATGTAGCCGTTGCTCACGTAGGTATTGTAGAGTCCTTTCCTTCTAGCTAATCTAAATACGTCTAAAGAGTACTCGAAAAGGAGAGTTGGCTCGTTGAATGAAACACATGTTCCTTCGTCGCCCCATTTTAGTGCTTTCTCGATTACTCTTTCGGGAGGTATACACGTGGCTCTCGCTGGGTTAGGTTCTACTCTTGATAGAGTCCAGTTTTGGCACCAGGGGCAAGTGAAGTTACACGACCATGTGCTGAAAGTAATTGCAGTGGAACCTGGCCAGAAGTGGAAAAAAGGCTTTATTTCTATTGGCCTTGACTCAAGTGCAGACAGGTCTCCGTAGACTAGAGTATATATGTCTCCTCCAATATTTGTCCTAGTTTTACAGAATCCTTTGCCTCCTTCCTCGATAACACATCTTCGCTCACATACTAGGCATCGTGCTTTGCCTCCCCTCAGTTTCTCATATAAGACTGCCTTTCTTATAGTAGAGAACTGCTCCATCGAAATAATAGTGGCGACGAATGTATTTAAAGAGTATTAGCTAAAGTGTTCCTTTTATTTAATAGATAGATAAAGTTTTTACGCTGCATGTAGAGACATTTACTGTATGTTCGACGTAGTTATCATAGGGGGAGGCCCAGCTGGTTTGACTGCAGCTATATACTGTGCTAGATTCAAGCTTAAGACACTAGTCTTAGAGAGAGAAGTAATTGGAGGTAAAGCGGCTTACGCGCCTCTTATTGAAAACTATCCTGGTTTTCCTGAAGGCGTTAAGGGATTTGATTTAGCTCAGAAAATGTACGAGCAAGCTACTCGAAGCGGAGCTGAAGTACTGTTCCCAGAGGAAGTAGTTGAAGTAGATTTCTCTTCTAAAGTAAAGAAAATTGTTACGCGGAGCGGGAAGACATACGAAGCTAAAGCTGTCATTATCGCTACCGGCCTGTCTAAGAAGCCTCAAATCAAGGGCGTTGAAGAGTACTTAGGAAGAGGAGTCTCTTTCTGCGCAGTCTGTGACGCTCCCTTCTATAAGGGGAAAACTGTCGCTGTAGTAGGTTCTGATGAAAAGGCTTTTGAGGAAGCTATTTACTTGCAGGAGTATGCTTCGAGAGTTATTTTAGTGACTCACTCGGAGAAAATCGAGGCTCCGAACGTTCTTGTCGACAAGTTTGTGGAGAAAGGAGGTGAAGTAATAGAAGGTAGAGTTCTTGAAGTTAAGGGAGACTCTAAAGTAGAGAAGATTTTAGTTAAAAAAGGAGAAGAAGTAGGCGAGCTGAAAGTCGACGGCGTGTTTATTGAGGTAGGCGAGACTCCTTCAACAGATCTGTTTAAGAAAGCTGGAGTAGAAGTCGATGAAAAGAACTTTATTAAAGTAGATCCTTTGCAGAGAACTAGTATTGAAGGTGTTTTCGCGGCGGGCGACTGTACTGGTAGAGGGCTGCAAGTAGTTGTTGCAGCAGGAGACGGAGCTGTAGCTGCGCTTTCTGCATACAAGTACATTAAGAGCACTTTCAAGTAGTAAATTAAATTTAACTGTCCTATAGTAAGTTTTTGTGAAAATCTATATCACAGTCATAGGGAGCTCTGTTATACCAAATAAACGTGTATATGATTTAGCATACAGGATAGGCTATGAGATAGGCAGAAGGAAAGCAATTTTAGTGTGTGGAGGTAGAGGAGGAGTAATGGAAGCTGCTGCAAAAGGAGCTAAAGAAGCTGGAGGAACTACTGTCGGTATTTTGCCTGGTTTTGATAGAAGCGAAGCTAACCCTTACATAGACATAGTAATACCTACAGGCATGTCTCATGCAAGAAACGCTATTAATGTTCTAGCAGGAGACTCCATAATAGTTGTTCACGGTGGTCCAGGGACTTTATCAGAAGTTGGCTTAGCTTTAGCTTATGGTAAACCTGTTATTGCCTTAAGAACTAGCGGAGGTGTAGCTAGTCTCTTGGCAGACCGTCTGATAGGAAGCTTTAAAGTACATGGTGCAGATTCTCCCGGAGAAGCCGTAGAAAAAGCTATCTTACTATCTAAAGCCAGAGAAGGACTATAATATAGCCGAAAACAATGTTTTAGCTACTGAAGCACGTAAATAAGACTAGAGTACCACGCTATCCAAGGCCATAAGACTCCTATGCTAGAGAGCACTATTGGATAAAAGCCCTGCTACTATTTTACAGAAAAATGATTTATATGAATAATAGTTTGCATAGAACCTAAAGGAATGTTATAAGCTTTTTCGTAATATTAATATATGGCTTTGAACATAGCTTAGCCGTGAAAAATGCTCTCTTAGCAGCTATTTTAGGATTATCTATTGCCTGTATTGTACTCTTCGCTCTCAGAATGCATATACTTGGCTTTACTCTCTTCTCAACAGGATTCGCGCTAATATAGGTCTTTTACTTAAGTTCACTATTTCGAATTATTAAAGAAAAGTTAGGTGAAAAACATAGACTGCTCTTCTACTTAAAGTACGTGGGTGCGGTAACTATTATCGTGTACATAGGGTTTCTAATAGACTATATCGTTAGAATAGAGATCAGCAAACTACATATTAGAATAATGATAATTAATCTTGCTTGGCGAACTATAGTCGTAGTAATACTTTTTGTAGTCACAGTGCTCCTTTACAGTGTTTACAAATGGTATAGGTCTACTGGAGGCCGTATTAAGAAAAATGCTCTTTTAGTAGCATCTATTTTAGCTATTTTAGTGCTTATTTGGAGAATAGAAACTCTAATGGCTATTAGGGGGCCCTTCTGCTTTATTTTCGGGCCTTTTGTAATAGTGTTCCTTACGCTAATAGTGTTCTTCGCAACTATACTCGCTATGAGTATGCCTAAGGGAGTACTTCAAGGAGTTTTAGCGTCCTATATGCCTCTAATAGCAGTGCTCGCAGTAATGCTTACTTGTTCACCTAAACAGGAACTCCTGCTTTGTTCCTTCACTACAGGTATTGTGCAATTATTGCTAAAAAGTAAGTCTAGATATAAAATGTATAGTGGAGTGAAATGAGGTTACTCGGTGTAGCAATACTGGATAAAAACGACTTACCTGTTTTAGTGAGGACTTATAAAGAAGACCTCAATATTGACGATATTTCAAACATGCTTTCAGTCGCCTGTTCTTTCTTATCTCAGTCTTCTACAGGAAGTGGGAGAGAAGCCTTTGTGTCAACTGGCGCGACCTCAATATACTACTTTAAGTTAGGAGAAAGAGGATGTCTAGTAGTGGGAGAAAAAGCTGATCAAGAAAGTCTTCTAAAGTCGCTAGAGTTCTCGTTGAAATAGAGTTTGATAAAATAGAGGCTCCGCTAGAAGAAGTGATGTATGCAATCGATAGAGTAGTGGCCGCTGTTTTCGGCGAAGACGATTTCGTTAAACAGATTTTAGGTGAAGAAATTCTTCAAAAATATAGAGTAGTTTTCGTAAACGGCGACAACGTAATTTCATTGAACTTCAGCATAGATGAAAATCTTTTACGTGGAATTAAAAAACTTATTAGAAAAATTAAGAAAAATACTTCTATTCAAGAAAAGACTCTTTCAAGTGGAGAAAAAGTGTTTACAGTGTACCTTGGCTCTAATAAAACTCTATGTCTTATAGGATCCGAACTGAACGAAAAAGCTAAAAGTAAGATAGAGCGTATAGTGAAGATTTTCCGAAAAGATGCTCCTTCAGTGCTTTTGACGGGAGAGCTTAAGAAAATGTACAATGCTGTAAGGGCATCTTATAGTCTCTTAATAGATAATGGAGAAGACTACATGCTTTCTCGAGGAGAATCCTTGAGAAAAATCATCGAAAAAATGTATAGAGAGCACTATGCGGGAACTCTATAGGAGAAACATTTATTACACGTGATACTAGTATTACATGTATGTTAGAGTCCGAGAAGAAACCTATTTCAGTTAGAGGAGTAGATAGGAGCCTCTATGATGAAGCAATGAAAATAGCGCGTGAAACAGGACGAACTATAGGTGAGGTAATAAATGAAGCACTAAAGCTCCTTTTAGCTTTCTATGAAGGCGTCTCAGAAAAAGTAACTTTCGAGAGCGGGCCTCCCGGAGTTGAGGAAATTTCGGGAGTAGAAAAGCTCGTAGTTTCTGAGGAAGATTTGAGGTCGGCATCTAGGCCTGTAATATTCAAGAATATTAAAAAACTCAAGTTTGCTGAAAATGTTACTCAAGAAACTTTCAACAATAAAGTACATTTAATAGTAACATGCGACGAAGTAATTATTCCTCGAACACTATCTAAACTCGAAGTAGCTAAGAAGTGTCGTCTCGTTAAAAAGCTGCATTACGAGAAGGACCCGGAGTGAGGGATCAGGCGGTACTTCGACCCCCTTATCGGGGGGCATTCCCGCCTCTCATCCCTCACTTAACTATTCTAATTGACCTTATTTTAAATTTTCTTTTAGTGAAGCTTGTAGGCTTTGTTGATGAAAGCGGAAGACCAGTATATTGCTGTCGCTTCACAGTTGTTTGCTTATGGTGTATCGTCGAAGAAGGCACTTCATACTATTCTGTAGGAAGACAAATAGCCTCCAATATAGCTAAACTAAGTCGCCTGACGAAAGCTAGAGAACTTAAGTACTCTTACTTAAAGAAAAGGAAGATGGAGCAAAAAGCTTTAGAAGAGATATCTAAGTTTTTTAATATATCCCATGTTTCTGAACACATTTTATCTAGAGTAGAGTCTATTGAAACTAGAGTAAAATTTTGCAAAAAATTATTAAGCAATGTTCTTTCTCAAGCTCCTAAAGTAGACCGTGCAGTAATAATTTTTGATGAAAGCCCTGTTCCAATAAATGTTCTTAGAAAAAGACTTATCGCTATAATTAGAGGCCATGGAGTACATGAAGTCGAAATTAAAGCTAAAAGCAGTATTAAAGTTAAAGGTCTTCAGCTGGTGGATATTGTAGCAGGATATATCAGAGAAAGAGGTAAGCTACTTTAGCTTGGATAGCATACTTTGAACTACTTTACCTATTTTATCTATATCTGCTTCTCTTAACGTAAGCAGAGGGAACTGTATTCCTCCGGCTCTATCTTTACCTCCTCCAGTCACTCCATGATTCTTCAAGTAATCTAGTATGTGTGAAATTAAGTTACTTACTTTGACTTTATATGAACCTAAGTGCATCTTCTCTACAGTTTTGTCGGAACGCAGAGCTATTGCCACTACGAGCTTATACTTCTTTTCTAGCTCAAACATGTATTCTCTGTAGACCATTCGCTCAAATTTATCGCTTGGATTGTACCAGAAAAACGCTGCTTCGCCATATACTTTAGTTCTAGACTTGAATAGAGAGATTTTCTCTCTAGCTCTATCATATATTTTTGCTTCCTCCTCAATATAGCTGATTAAATCGTTCAACTTGTCTTCGACAAGCATTCGAAAAACAGTTTTCCTGAAATAGCTACTGTCGGTGTTCGCTAAGTAGGCTTTGTGCAGAATCCAAGCAAAGTCGTCTTTTAAGCTTTCTCCTAGGTCTATTAAGTCTACAGCACTGAGCATTTTCTTCCAGCGGTCTTCAAGGTTTATATCGAGAAGCACTGAGACTAGACGAGCTACGCTGGGAAAAGGCTCTATCTTCACTAAGGCTTTAAGCCGCCCGCCTTCTGTCACTAAAAATAATCCTGTTTCAGTGTGATGATCAAATAGAAGAGACTCTTCAACTACAGTGTATCCTCTTGAGGGAGGAAGCTCAATTAATATGGCTCCGCCTATCTTCATTTCTACAAGATCTCTGGGCTTAGGAAACTCAACTGAATCGAAGTCGCACTTAAAGCCTTTTTCTTTAAGCCACTTAACTAAAATAGCTGAAGCTAGTATACCGTCCCAATCACCATCACTGATAACTTTAACCCCATGTCTTTCAACAAAATCAAGTAAATATCTTTCTGCAGACACTAAACCACCTTAAGTTTCCTTAGCGCGCTCAATTAACTCAAATACTTCTTCAATAGAAGACAGAGTACAGTGCTTTAAGTAGAGTTCTGAAGCCCTTACCTCAACCTCTTTTTTATCGACAAGAGAAGGCCCAGGCTTCTCCACTATAAGTGATGCTGTAGCAGATCCTACTGCCGCAGCCCACACAGGGTCTTCTTCACTTAAATAGGCCTGAAGAAAACCGCCGGCATAGGCGTCGCCTGCGCCTGTAGACTGTTTAGCTGAAGTAGCATACGGCGGAACATAGTAAAGATTACCTTCACTAAACACGACAACTCCTTTAGCTCCGAGCCCCAGTGAAACCATTACTTTATGCTCCTCTGACAGCTTCGCAAAGTACTTAGGCCACGCTTCGCCAAGTAATACTTCTGCTTCATTAAGAGAAATTCTCAAGTGGTTAACATTGTGTAGTTTATCTAACAGCTCTTTATTTGAATAGAGCATTACTCTGCCGTCTTCACCAAACTTCCTTAAATAGCCCTGCGGATCAAGTGATAAAAACGAGTATTTTCTTTCAAGAATACTGAGCGGAAGCTCTTGAGCTACAGGAGACACATGAATATACTCGACTTCAGCAGGTACTTCAGTCAGATCAACACATTTGCTGACAAGGTACAGCTCTCTACTCTCGCCGCTATAAACTAGCCTAAATCTAGTTGTTTTAACACCAGAGACTCTAGCAACATATTTCATATCTAAATGTTCTTCAAGAAAATTCCAGTATTCTGCCGGAAAATCGTCACCTACTGCAGAAACAAGACTAACTTCAGCGCCTAGGGAACTTAAAACAAGTCCAGTGTAGCTAGGCGGACCCCCTAGCGAAGCCACAGATTTGCCTGCATACACTATTTCATCTAGAGTAATATGCCCGGCGATGAAAACCCTCATAAGACCACTCTCCAAAAATAACTTAAAAACAAATATAATCGTTTAGTTTTTCTTCGTTGCCCGATCTTAAGTTAAAAGATATTGTCTTCGTCACCAGTATCTTATACTAAAGTCGTTAAATTCACCCTTATATTCCTCCCAGTGGACTTCAACCCGCTCTACTCTAGCTAAAGGAGGCCCGCGGTGAGCCCACTCAATTACCTTTTTAACAGCGTCTTCTGGTCCCTCAAGAACAGCTTCTACTCTGCCGTCAGGCAGGTTTCTAACCCATCCCTTAACACCGTGCTCTCTAGCTACTCTACGCATATTAGCCCTAAAAAACACGCCCTGTACTCTTCCCGATATAAATAAGTGAGCTCTAACCATTTTTGCCATAATTTCTCCCTAATTCTATACAAAATATCCATTTAAGTATTCTAGCCTACAATTCATATAGTGACAAAAATCGTATACACTATTGGACACTCCAATAGAAGTCTCTCGAAATTCCTTAAGCTGCTTAAAGACTATAAAATAGTCGCAGTTGTAGATGTAAGGAGATTTCCTACTTCTAGGAGATTTCCGCACTTCAAGAAAGAAAATTTAGAGAAAGAGCTTGAGAAAAACAACATTAAGTATTTTTGGCTCGGAGAGTCTCTTGGGGGACTGCGCCCTATCACTTATGAAGAATATATGAAAACAAAAGATTTTGAAAAAGGCTTAAAAGAATTAATTGAAATTATAGAAAAATATAGCCCTGCGGCGATAATGTGTAAAGAAAGGCTATGGTTCAAGTGTCACAGACGCTTTATTTCAGATAGGCTTATAGAAGAGGGATATCAGGTAATTCACATAATAGACGAGGAAAATACATACAAGCATAAAAGGAGATCAAGTAATAGTAAAAGTTTATTTAGTTAAAATACGTCAGCAAGTAGAAGAGCTTGACGCACCTAAGATTTCAATTGAGTAGAATTTCTGCAGAAACATGTGAATAGAATATATTATCTAAGTGACGAAAAGCTTTTTTAATATCTGAAACATTTCCCTAGAACAATTTAATGCCTCCATCAATATTAACTATAGTAATATTCTCTGGTCGATTTTTACTCAGATACATTTATATATTGGTTTCGAATAACTGGAAGCCCGATGCCTGGCTCTGAGGAAGGAAAAAAGGGTGTAGGGCTTAAGCGAGAGCTTCGACTAATTGAAGCTGTAGCAATTGGTGTTGGAACAGTTGTAGGAAGCGGTGTCGTGAAATTACCTGGAGTACTTGCAGGAATTCTGGGAGCCTCACAGGTAATTGCTTGGATAACTAGTGGCGTTCTCTGCATTTTAGTAGCACTCTGCTTCGCTAAATTAAGCTCAATACTACCTAAGTGCGGCGGTCCCTATGTCTACTGTAGCACAGCTTTCGGCCGCCTTGTAGGCTTTGTTATAGCCTGGACTTACTGGATAGGACTCACTATGGCTATAGGCGCTCTAGCTATGTTCGTAGCCGATAGCTTAGGCATTATACTAGGCTTCTCAGACCCATATCTCATGACAATTACTGCCCTCGTAGTAATCGCTGTTCTCACAGTATTCAATATAGTTGGAGTAAAAGTATCGGGTATAGTTCAAGACATACTTACAGTATTTAAAGTAGGCATATGGATAGTGTTCGTTCTCTTTGGAATACTAGCGTTCAATCCAAGCAAAGTAGGTAATGTATCAGTACCTGAGACAGGTGCCTTAGTCACAGCAGTACTAATAGCCATATGGGCTTACCTGGGCTTCGAGGAGATAACAATGCCTGCCGAAGAAATGAAGAAACCTGAAAGAGATATTCCGCTAGCCATTGTCATAACAATACTCTTCGCTACAGGACTATACGTAGCTGTCTCAGTAATAGCCGCCGGCATAGTAGGTACTTCAGCTCTAGCCTCCTACGGTAGTAGAGGCGTAGAAATGGCTGCGAGAGCACTGTGAGGCGAAGTAGGGGGAACAATATTCTCGCTATTCATGGTATTCTCCGTCGCGGCTGTAATGAACGGTGTCCTGCTGTCAAACAGCCGTCTACTCTATGCTTTCTCAAGAGACGGCTTACTTCACCCTAGGCTAACAGAAATACACAAAAAGTACAGAACTTCGTGAATTTCTATCTTAGTGCAGTCAGTTATAGCGGTAATAGTCGTATTATCTTTTACAACTATAGTCGAAGTGCTCTCAATGATAGACTTCGTGCTACTAGTACCCTACATCTTCGTGTCTCCAGCACTACTAGTGCTCTCAATTAAAAAGAAGACATCAGCCTCATCAAACTTCAATCTACCTAGAGAAAAAGTAGTAGCACTGATAGCCTTCGTGTTCAGCACAACACTAGTAGTCAAGTTTGCTCTCGACCCTACGCACATTAAAGCAGTAGCCTACGGTCTTGCTGCTATAACTCTGGGAATACCAGTATACTTCGCGTCCAAGAAATCAAGAAAATAGTATACCTTAGCTCTTCTTTACTTGAGTTTCTTGCCTTCAGCCGGAAGACTAAAAGATAGTCATTTAAATAAAGATCCTTTTTTAGATTACCTGTTATGAAAAAACTGCTCTTTATTGGCTTGGACTCCGCGCTAACATATTTTATCGAAAAATTCACCGAAGAGAAAGTAATGCCGTTTACAGCTAAACTAATGGAAAATGGCTGCTACTTCAAAGCACTGCCTTCACCTCCAACAGATACTCCAACAAACTGGGCTACCTTAATGACAGGATGCTGGGCTGGTACACACGGCTTGACAAGCTTTAATGTTCACCTACCAGGAGATCCTCTAACAAAACGCTACAGTACTTTAAACAGTAAGCTTTGCCAAGTAAAATTCCTCTGGGATATACTTGAGGAAAATGAATACAAGTGCGTTATAGTAAACTATCCTGTAGCCTGGCCTCCTACAATAAAGAAGGGGATAGTTATAGGAGGACCTGCTCCTTTAGGCTCGCACTGGAGAATAGGTTTCTCGAAATGCTTTGCCACGAAAACCCTTAAAGGAAAATATTCTCCACCTACGTTGAAAATAGAGTTTAAAGAAAGCAAAAACCCTGTTCTAGTCGAGAAAAGCGGAGTAAAGCCACTTGAAGCGAAAATAGACTTATTCATGCAGTTAGATAGAGATAAAATACATTACATAGTTAATAAAACTCCTAAATACACTCTAGGACTAATCGGTGAAAAAGAATACGAGAAAGCAGTTATACTTAAAGGAGTCAAAATCTTAGCTGAGCTCAAGGAAGGAGAATGGAGCCAGTGGATAATAGATACTATTGAGACGGATAAAGGTGAAACTAGAGCAGCAATTAAAGTAAAGCTCGTTCGCTTAGCAGGAGACGCCAGCGACGTGAGACTTTACTGCACAGACTTCTTCGATACTAGAGGCTGGTCTTATCCTGAGAACTTAGCTGACGAAATAGTAGAGAAAATAGGTCCTTACACAGAAGGATTCGAGCACCCAGGCATGCACGAAGACCTAGGCTACATATCGTGGCTTGAAGACAACTACAATACTCTACTCGAGCAGGCTAAAATGCAGGCAGAGTGGTTCACTAAAGTAGCAAAGTACCTTAAAGACAAGGAAAAGTGGGATGCATTCATAATGCACTTCCACTTGCCTGACGGTCTAAACCACTGGCTATTAGGATACATTCACCCAGAACACCCGCTATACACTAAGGAGCGCGCCGAAATAGCTATGAGAATTTACCGTGAAGGATACCGCATAATAGACCACATGATCGAGAAAATTGTTTCGCTAGTAGACTTAGAGGAAACAGTAGTAGTTATTGCATCTGATCACGGTTCAATGCCTCACTGGAAATTCGTCAACCTCCTGCCAGCACTAATTAAGAGAAGTCTTATAGCATACAAGTGGAACCCCGAAGAAAACTGCTATGTAGTGGACTGGAGTAGAACAAAGGTATTTCCGTACTTCGAGCCAAGCTACCTTTGGGTTAACTTGAAGTCAAAGTACCCCCACGGCTCAGTAGAAGACAACGAGTACAACGAAGTAGTAGAGGAGACAATACAGGCTCTCTACAGCATAAGAGACCCCGAGACAGGCGAGTGTCCCATAGCAGTAGCTTTGAGAAAAGAAGATGCAGTCTACTTAGGTCAGTGGGGAAACCGCGTAGGAGACATAGTGTACTTCCTTAAACCCTCTTACAGCTGCTGGAATACACCTAGATTCGATAAAATACCAGCTGAAGTCATGTGTCTGCCAGAAGTAGCTCCAGTGTCGACTAGACCAACAAATGTCACAGGATACCACTCAACATACTTGCCTAATGCCCGCATAGGAGTATTCGAGATACCGGCGCCTGAAATAATCGCTGGCAAAGACTTCAAGAAAGGCTACAGAAGACCCTCACCAGCCTTTATGGTAGATATCGCGCCCACGATATTAAATGCTCTTGGACTCGAAGTACCAGACTACATGGAAGGACACATTCTCAGAGACCTCTTTGAATAGCTATATTTTCAGTATAGTTATTGTACACTAAATTTTTATTTCTATCAATATTATATATATTTCATGGTAAATCAATTTAATTTAATAAATTTACGTAAATTAACCACTCTGATAGTAATTGTAATAATCTTGTCAGCGTTAATAGTCTTCTTTTTGAGAAAAACTTCAAGTGAAGTAGTTCTTGATGTTATAGACTTGAATAAAGCAGACCTCAAAACAAGACTCTTAGTAACGAGCCTCCAGGGCATAGCCAATAGAGACTCTCCTCGCCTATACGTAATATGGTGGAATTTGATCTCAGAGTACCTTCTGAAGCAGCGCTTTTTGCAGAGTATTTGAAGCAAATGAAGCCCATGGGGATCCTAATAGGCTATCCTCACTTAGGTTCTTTAGAGACGCCTACAGTGAAGTTTATAAGCACTTACGGCATAAGAGGTATTCTAGCGACATATGATGCTCCAAACTTCTCTATACACTCTCAAATAGGAGAAAAGAAAAATAGATATCTTCAAGATTTTAGAGAAATTAGAAAAGTAGAGGATAAAATCTATATAGCTTTATTTGCATGCGACCTGGCTTTAAACAGTATGCAGAACTTTTACTACAGTCTATGGAAACCAGAGAATAAAGGAAAAATACCTATTACTTGGTGGTTTGATCCAATAGTGGCTGACTTCTGCCCAGGAATAGTACTGTACTACGAAACTAGAACTGAACAAGACTACTTTTTGCAGTAAATACTTACGGGAGAATAACTCCGTCAGACTTCAAGTACCTAGATGAACTACTTGAAATGTGCGACGAACAGCTAAGAAAATTTGATCTCAGAGTACTCGGTTTTTCAGATAGCTGCTTCAATATAACAGTTCTCCGTAAGTATGCTCAGAAACTCACTTATGTATACGGCTTCGGCTACGGCTATATACCTTCAAGTATTACTCCTAACTATTGGCTTGAAGAAGAAAAACCCTTTGTAGGGCTATATTCCAAAGCAATGGTTACTGGAACACGCCTAGCCCTCTATAGGCTCCTTAAATACTTTGCAGACACGCATAAAGAAAGACCAGCCTTTTTGCTAGTGTATCTATTTATAGGCGACTACATAACAGTAGACGATATCCTGTGGGTAAAAATAGACTAGACCAAGAATACCCAGGAGTCTTCAAGTGGGTCAGAGGCGACGAATTTATGTCAGCAGTTAAAGCTTACTTAGAAAAAAGTTCTGGCTAAATTAAAGTTCTTTAGTCTGCGCTAATCCAAGACACCAAAGCGACGTAGGGTAATGAGGACTACCTCCTCCCGAGTACACTAACAAGAGCCTATTTTTATTTAAGGCAACGAAGAAGGGAGTCGCTACATGGTACTTGTCGAGAACTCCTTCAGAGCCACTAGGCTTGAATATAGGGTTTTTACTATATTTAGTGAAGTTCACTCCGTCTTCACTAAAGGCGACACCTATACTCCAGTGTTTTCCATTATAACCTTCACAAAGTATAAGAACTCCGTCTTCTAGTACATAGGCGCTGTGCCACTCAATGAAATGGCAGTCCCACTCACCGCTTTTTTCCAACTCTAATAGCTTCTCCTATTTTCTTCCATGTTAAACCGTCTTCACTTACGGCTAATCCTATTTGCCTCACTTCGCCGTTGAAACCGGTATAATACATTAAGTACCTTTTACCCTCGCGTAAAGTACAGCCGTGTCTGACAAACCACGAATCCCATGCTTTACCGGGCTTCACTATAGGGTTTCTATCGAAGAGCCTTCAGTCCAAAAGACCTTCACTACTTTTTCTACAAAAAGCTAAACTAATAGTTTAGCCTTTAAGCACTCCTTCGCCACTCATAGTCGATAAATACACGTTATAGACTCCATTGCACTCAACTAAATTAGGATCGTACACTTGTCTCTCATAGTAGCTTCCCTTCGGCCCCACGTCTAGAACTACTCCGATTCTCTCGAAGCCTTTTACCAGCATCTCCTGTAGCTGAAGCCAGCTTACTTCAAGCTTCCTAGTGTACACTATTTAAACAGATTTTGCAGAATATAAGACCATGTACTTGAAAAATTAGTCATTTATACATTATTCAAGCACATACACTAGTGGGAAACTATGTATAGTCTCGGGAAAGTCTACCCCTTAATTATACCCTCTTTACTAAAAGAAAAAATACCCGATTTAGCAGGAGGAGCAGGTACGCCGAGAATGATATATGATCCTGAAAGGGGCTGCTGGCTACTTTTCTTCACAGGCTGGATTAACGCTAATCGTAGAGAAGTATTTGTAGCTGAAGTAAATAAGGACTTCACACTAGAGAACGTAAAGAAAATTCTAAGCGCATCACCTACAAGAGACGCTGTGAACGTAGCATATAATCCCTGGATCGACGGCTACATTCTCTTGACCACCGAAGGAGGCTCACTTCACATAAGGCACTTTGATAAAGACTTCAATGAAGTATCACACAAGTGTCTAGTAGAGAAAGATATGCAAGATTGTGGCGCAGGCATACTCATGTTAATGGGTAAGTACACTGAAGAAAATCCTAATGCTGTTATTTTCTATCCTAGAAGAGAGAAAGTATTAATGAGACTAGTTAATAGAGTCGATGACTTAAATCTACTTAAGCTGAGCGACGAAATAGTTTTCTCGCACTGGGCTGAACCAAACGATGTTATCGACGCATTTAGAGTCAACGATAAGCTGGGAGTACTTGTAGAATACTATACGGATAAGCAGTCATGGAGAAGCCGAATAGCCATGACAGGAGATTACTTTACCCCCGAGCTCAGGGCGCTAAGCGCTCCGCTACCGGTTCCCTTTAATGACGCCTATAGTAATTTCGGGCATCCTTCCTTCACTACTGGTCCCGACGGCGTACCTAAAGTCTTGTTCAGCTTCTTTATGTCGCACGCGCCACCGTTCCCTATAACCGATTATAGTAGGCAGTGGAGGCATGAAATATGGGTCTGGGAGCCCGCTGTCAACATATTTGATCCGAGGACTTACGGCAGAATGTATGATAAAATAGTCTTCAGTAAGAAGACTAAGCCTCCCTTATACGACCTCATGAGTGCTGAGAAAATTATCCTCCAAGTTAAGCCTAGAGGAGCTATGCTCACATTAGAGGAATCTTCTTCTATTGAAGATTTCCTTGAAGGAAGTATCGCTGAGAGTAGACTACTTGTTGAAAATAAAGCAGTAGTCGAGAATCCTCTCAACGCTTTAAGAATTAAAGCCGAAGAGAACGTCGTAGTTTACTTGACTGCAATATACAGCTAGTTAAGCGAAAACTATTAAACTATATCTTAATCCAGTTTTTGAAAACTCTTTTATAGGCATAGCTTCGCTGTTTAAGCAGCTAAAATGCTTAATAATTATTTGTTTTAAGTTACAAAAATAGTTAATGAGGCAAGTATTCCTACAATAGAGCCTGCGAGCACTTGTAGTGGAGTATGTGCTTTTACTTTTACTCTAGCCCAACCCAGTAGAGGCACTAATAGAGAGAAAATTAGTGCTTGAGGATAGCCTATTAGAGTAAAATAGGATATTGGTAGTGTTAGAGAAGCCATATGAATACTTATTTTCCATTTAAAAGACACTATGAATAGTATAAATGTTGATACAAAGGATACTAATTCTAACCCTGCTACAACCATGTAGCCTTTCCACTTGAAGAAAACAGCCGCTGCTAAGTATGCGAGAAGACCTGGTATGAACAATGGTATACGGTCTTCGCGCTTCGAGACAAAAATATCTCCCTTTTTCAGCACCTTAGAGTATATTAGAGGAGGGGCAAATGGAGCTACTACGTGTAGAGCAAAGAGTACTAGAATTAGTGAAGGAGATAAAGCTTCTATTATACTGAGAAACACTACTTCAGCAATACTTATTACCGGAAAAGACACTACTGCTGAAACTATGTGTGCAGCCTTCTCGCTGAGCACGCAGTGGAAAAGCTTAAAGCAATATATACCTTACCACCTTTGCCGCGAAGAGCACAGAAGATATCTACCTGTTTCTACTATGTACATAGATGTCCATAGAGCTAAATGTCAAAGAAGCAGGCTACATTAAAGGAAAACCCGTATTGGTTGACTTGGATTTGGAACTAGATGAAGGAGAACTCTTACTCATAGCCGGGCCGACAGGCTCTGGTAAATCTACTTTCTTGCTTCTACTTACAGGTGTTTTAACAAATCTTCTCTATGGCTACGTTGAGGGAACGGTTAAACTCTTCGACATAAATCCACTAGACCCCCGCGAGTTTAGTCTTGTGCCAAAGTACGTAGGCATCGTTCTCCAGTCACATGAACTACAAATAGCTATGCAGACTCCGCTCGACGAAGTCCTTTTTGTTTTAGAAAACCTTAGGTACCCTAATCCGCTAGAAAGAGCCCAAACATATTTGTCTAGATACGGCTTGCTCAGCAAAGCTGAAGAAGATGTAGAGAATTTATCGGGAGGAGAAAAGAAGCGCTTGTGTTTAGCTTCATCTACTGTACATGAACCTAAACTTCTGATACTCGATGAGCCTACAGCTAACCTCGATCCCTGGGGAGTAGCTGAGGTAATAAAGTATGTTCAAGAAATGAAAGACGAAGGTAAAACAATAATTATTACTGAACATAAGCCAGAGTACTTCGAGAGACTAGCAGACAAACTAGCTTTAATAAAAGACAAGACACTGAAGCTAGGAGAACAATATTTTAGAGAATACTATACCTCTTTAAACATCAAGTCTTGTCCTAAAATATCAGACCACACTTCTGTTTGTGTAGAAAATCTTTACTTCAAGTACTGCAAGACATGCCCCTATGTAATAGGTGGAGCTACTTTCACTTTAAAAGCAGGCGAAATAGTCGCTGTTATAGGCCCTAATGGCTCAGGAAAAACTACTTTAGGTAAGCTTGTTTCAGGTCTACTTAAACCAACTTTAGGTGAAATAACTGTATATGGTGAAAAACCTTATCTTCTTCCGAGTAAAAGGCTTTTAAGAAAAGTTATTTATCTTCCTCAAGAGCCTGCCTACTTTTTCGTGAAATCCTCTATTGAGGGGGAACTCAAGTTGGCTTCAAAAATACTGGGTAGAAAATACCAAGACGTACTAAATGTACTTGACCCGTGGATTAAGTCTAGGCTTAAAGATTCTCCTTATGCACTCAGCTATGGTCAGAAAAAGTGGTTTTCGTACGTGCTTACATCTATTTATGAGTCGAAAGTAGTTGTCTTAGATGAACCTACCGCAGGCCTCGACCCTCTATTAGTGCGTAGGCTTTTTGAGTGGATGCTTTCTTTAAGAGAACAGGGACGAACACTGATAGTACTTACACACGACGTTAGAGTAGTAAAGAATATTGCTGACAGAGTTTTTGTAATGGAGAAAGGAAAGCCTATAGAAGTGGATAAGGAAAGAGGTGTTGAGTACTTAAGGAAGCCTGTAGAAGAGGTGTTGACATGAAAAAAAGTCCTTCGATACTATTTGTCTACGGACTATTCTTGACACTTATGGCTTTTTTGCTGAAAAATATAAGTGCTTTAGCTCTTCTAGCTCTTCTCAACTTTACTGTAGGTCTAGCTTTAGGCGGGAAGAGATTTAAAATGCTTTTAGTAGCCTTTATTATAAGCCTTATAGGTGTATTGACTAATGCTCTTGTTTTTGCGGGCGGCGAGCCGCTGTGGTCTTGGGGCTTTATTGTAGTGAGAAAAGGCGCTATTAGAGGATTTATCGAAGTTTCTTTGAAGCTAACACTTCTTTTAAGCGCTACACTGATCTTTTCATCACTTACTAATCCCAGAGAACTCTTAAAGTCTCTTGAATCAGAACTAGGTGTTCCTAAACAGCTTTCATTTATGGTTTCCCTATCTCTCAGACTTTTGAGAATATTTGAAAAAGATTTAGCTGAAATACAGCTTATTAGGCGTAGCAGAGGTCTTAGAGCAACCCCTATCACTTTATCGGACTGGGAGTCTTTGCTGACCCCTCTTCTCAGCATAGGGCTTGAGAGAGGACGGTGGATAGGTATTGCTGCAGAGCTAAGAGGGTTTTCTCTAAGAAAAGTAGAGAAAAAAGGCCTTAAGCTACAGTTAGGCGACGTAGTCCTGATAACCGCTATGCTGGCTCAAGCCGCTATAGCAGTCTTTTTGCAATTAAATCCTTTAATTCGTTGTCCGTGAGGCTTAAATAGCTGCTTATATAACGGTGCACGAATATGAGCTACAGGTACACTACCGTAGATTTAGCTATTTTAGCAGTAGTAGCTGCTGTCTTCGGCGCAGTCTTTACTTTTGCCTGGACACCCTACTACGCGGTTAAAGCTATTGGAGGAAAATTCGCGGCGGTGCTCTTGACTTACGGTATATGGTACATGGCTGCTCCGCTAGCAGCCACCTTGATTAGAAAACCTGGCGCAGCTCTCCTCGGAGAAACACTAGCGGGTCTTGTAGAGTCTCTTTTACCACAAGTAGGAGGCTTCTCATGCTTCATCTATGGTCTAGGCCAAGGAATATTCTCTGAAATAGCCTACGCGGTATTCGGGTACAAGAAGTACGGCCTGCTCCAAGCAGTTCTTGCTGGAGCTCTGCCAGCACTGCCTTCACTAGTGCTAGATATACTGCTCTGGAGCTCGGTGTATCCACCACCAGTCTTCGCAGTACTCTTCGTTTTAGCAGCTGCTAGCGGCGCTATTTACGGCGCACTCTCTTACTTAATAGCGTCGAAAATTGCTGTAAGGAAATAGTTAAGTTAGAATTTTTCTAGAACTTCTCCTGTATCTACATCGACTATTTTTCTTTCAGATTCGGTTAAATGCAGTATGCTCGGAGGTACCTGATAGTATCTGCATGTGAAAATACTCACGAGTTTTCCTCCAAACATTACTCTATAGCCTCGAGGAGGAAAGGCTAAGTGGGATCTAACTATCGTGGAGATAGAGTTTTTCTTCATAAAGTCTTCAACTACTTTTGAGCCAAACACGTATATTCCGTTACCTCTAAAGCTTAGAGAACACTCCTCTATGTTTTCGTCAGGATCATTCCACAGCATCTGGAAAGCAAGTGAACTTGAATCATAGTCTTCCGAAGGCTCTACTTTCTCTATTTCACTGATACTAGGTGTTCTCCAGCCGCTTTCTCCGAAAATAACTGGTATTCCTCCGTGAACCGCAAATATTTTTCTCGAATACCAGTCTTCTATTAAGCAGGCTATTGCAAGCGACTTGTACAGAGGAAGTATTTTAGTAGTATAGAAGACTCTCGCCTGTTTTACTCCCAGCCGCGAAGCCAAGTCTCTTAAAAACCCATAGTACTGATTCATTAACGGTGTCTCATGATTGCCTCTAAGCATGATTACTTTATTGGGAAGGATTTTACTCGCTAAAGTCGCTACACCTATAAGACATTCGAGCTGCTTCGGCCCCCTATCAACATAATCTCCTAAGAAAACTAAGAGAGGCTCCCTGCCCTCTTTAATTAATTTTTCTGCATATTCAACCACTTTAATTAAACTATCTAGGTCACCGTGTAGATCGCCAATAAATATAACATCACTATATTTTCCTTTGATAGAAACTTTAATTAACGATACTCCTTTGAAAGATTGTGTTTGAAATATTTTTGATTTTAAAGGTTTAGCTAAATCTTTTATTAAATTTAATAGATTTTGTGAACTATCAACTCTACTGAGAAATAGCTCTACTTCTTCTTCAACCTTCTTCTCGAAATCTTCGGCAATGCTTTGTGACACCAAGTACATTAAACTGAGAGACATTTATCTCTTTCATAGCTTATTGTTTAAACAGGTTAAATTTTATGTAGATAAAGCTTAAACCTCTTAGCCCGTACTTTGAGCAGATGTATATGAAAAAATCTCTGTTCGTGGCGCTAACCTCTATGTGCGCTGCGCTCTACGCAGTCTTAGGCTATTTATCATACTTGGGATTCTTTACACCAGTTATAGGTGTAGTTAGATTCTGGCCTGTAGTCTTCGTGCCAGCTGTTTTCGCTGTAGCATTTCATCCACTAGTAGGAGGAATTGGAGCTGCTATCGGAATATTCATTAGCGACATGGCTATTCACGGAAATGCGCTACTCAGTCTTACTGCTGGAGTTCCAGCAAACTTCCTCTGCTTCTATATTATAGGGCGACTATGCCGCAGCGAAAAACCTCTTAATCACGCAGCTACAGTAGTCCCTAACTTAGCGATCCTAGGCTTATGTACTCTAGCGTACCAATACGGTTTAATTAACTACTTGGTCGTAGCTACTTATGCAGCCACAATAGTAGTATCGCTCGCCATAGCGCTCGTAATATCACTTAAAAACAAGAAGTGGAGAGCCTTCATGGCAGCTTCCTCTGTAGGACTTTTAGTAGGCTCTATTTGGATAGGCATAACTGTTTGGGCTTTCAGCCAAGTATTTATTCTGCCGGGAGGAGCAAGAAACCTAGCGCTACCAGCTATTGTAGCGTGGACACTCTGGGTATACTGCACTGAAATACCATTTCTCTACTTGCTAGCTCCTCCAGTTCTAGAAATATTAGAGAAAGCTGGACTAGTATTTCAAGGGGATTAACGTGAAGAGAGTAGAAGCCTACGCTCCCGCAGGTATATCAAGTTTTTTCGCTATATGCGATCGAGACGAGAAAGGCGAAATAATTAGAGACCCTCTACGCATAGGTGCTATTGGAGGAGGCTTCAAAGTACTCCCGCCTATCAAAACCGTAGTTGAAGTAGAGGAATCTAGCTCAACTGAAGTAGAGATATACATTAACGGCATGAAGGAAAAAGCCGACACTTCTCGAAGAGTAGCAGAGAAAGTGCTGTCTAGAACTGAAGGCTCTTATAAAATAAAAGTTTACCACGAAATACCTTTACCAATAGGCGCGGGCTTCGGAACAAGCGGCGCCGGAGCACTCTCGCTCGCCGTAGCTCTGGCTAAAGCCCTAGGCTTAAACCTAACTCTTCTCGAAGCAGCTCAAATAGCGCATATAGCTGAAGTAGAAGCTAAGACAGGTTTAGGTACTGTAGGCGGCCTTCTCTCTCCAACAGCCTGCGTTATTACTCGCAGGCCAGGAGCCCCAGGTATAGGTATTGTAGACGGAATTCCTATCGAGGAAAACATTTCAATAGTAGCCGTATACTTCGGACCAATATTAACTAAACACGTTTTGTCAGACCCCTCCGTTAGAGAAAAAGTCAACAGAATCGGCTGGAGCACACTACAAGCTATTCTAAGAGACCCTTCACTAGAAAACTTTCTAGAAAAAAGCATGGAGTTCGCGAGAATAACAGGTTTCATTACACCTGAAGTGAGAAAAGTCATTAGAGCACTAATGGACGAGAGAATCATAGGTTATGCTCAAAATATGCTAGGCAATGCTGTTCACATAGCTATTGAGTCAGACTACTATTATGACTTACTTCAAAACCTTAGAAAAAAGCTAGGCGAAGTAACTATAATTAAACTAGAGCCGACAACACTTACAGTAAGAGTCATAAGCCACTAAACCTTCTTAACCTTAAAAACACACTTACTGTCGCCCTTAGCAATACACTTTTCTTCAACAACCTCTACTTTACCTCCCCACAGTTCACTAAAAATTCCTGAAAGAATTCCTCGAAATAGGTGACTGTTAGGCTCATCTGATACAGCGCCAATACACTCAAAAAGATCCTTAGCCTCAATAACAGACTCCTTCTCCTCTACATACTTACTTACATAGAATTCGCCGAAACCCATACCTTGATAGCACAAAAGCAGGTATTTAAGCAAATTATATTTAGAAAAGAAAAGAGAAATTTTCTTAGCATAATTTTTACCCATATTTAATCCCAAATGATAAAGTAATGCATAACCAGGCTCGCCCATATTTCTAATAGACTCAAGAATACTATGAAGATCTTCTAGCGGAAAAGCTATAATACGAGCCTCACCATGAGTAAACTCCCTCTCAATAATAACAAATCTACTAGCATAACCTAAAGTTCTAACCTTCTTTTCAAGTTCATTACTACTAATACTAGACTCACTTAAGTCAAGAAATATTACTCCATTTACATAAGGGTACCCTGGATGACCTTGAACCACACAACTCAATACATCTATTTTCTCAGAATAAAACAGCTTAAGAGAATCTATTATCTGACTCACATCACTTCCTAGCTCAAAGCTCATAACACATATCCTTCGCTCAGGAAAATACCTCTTCTTGAGCCCCCCTGACTTCATACCATGAAAATGACTGAATTCAATAATATTTAAAACTACCTCTGAGTAATCAAATATATAAATATCAATATATTAGCATAACTGCAAAGTATTAGCAAAAGAAATAAATATTCAATTATTAAAAGCCAAGCATATATTTAAAATGCCTAAATTTACTAA
>QMRV01000019.1 GCA_003649445.1 Thermoprotei archaeon
GTTACTTCAGTTAATCCTGCTTCACTTCCAGGCACAGTGGGAGTGGTATCGAATAATACTACTATATCGCTCTTGACGTAAACTGAGGAAGTAGTGATTTCGAAGTTGAAGTTCCTTAAGTAGCTATAGCCGTAAGCTGAAGCAAATACTTCAAGAGAATCTTTCCATATCTTAAATGCTTCGACGACAGCACTGACATAGCGATCCGGCAGAGAACTTGATTTGACTATAACTACTCTAAGAGAAAATTTGTCCCATGCAACACCCATTAGCTCTATTGACGGGTCTTCTGAAGCAGAAGAAGAGCCTTGTAGCTGATGAATATAGACTACATCAATGCATCTGAAGTTGAGAGTAGCGAGGCTGACAAGTAGTAGCAGTATTATCAGCAGTAGAGAGATCTTTCTCGCACATGCTTTCATGGCTATATGCCTAGCTTGACTGCTATTTCGTAGACCAAGGGTACTTTAATCCACTCACCATAATAGGCCTTTATTCAACAAATAAGGGCTACTACAAGCCAAATAATGTAGATAAGAGGGTATACGAAGAGAAAGAGAGGCCGCAGGAAAAGCCATAGTACTGGTATTTGAGAAAGTGTAGTTAAAGTAACGTGAGCTATTATCACACATATGCTGAAAATAAGGCTTTGAAATGCGTGAAATTTTACGAAATAGTCTTCCGGCTTAATTAGAATAGCGGCTACGGGCCCTATTAATATGAGTAGCCACGCTATTAAACCTAATACACGGCTTTCACTCGAAATTTCTTTTGATAGTACCGTTTCCTCCACTCTCGTTTAAAATAATTTGCTAAAAAGTATATTAATTTAAATATGTGAACGCTATTTCACATAGTGGTGATGAAAGCCGCCGCTTCGGATCGATGAAGAGCGAACCTTGGTTACTGAGCTCGAGACAGCCTAAGAATATTTTTCCCTAGAATTAGCTCCTTTTCTTCCTCTGTCAGCGGAGTAGACTTAATTACATTAATGTATATGTCTAGTCTACGAGACATAGGCCAGTCGGCTCCCCAGATGAATTTGTCTGCTCCAATAGTTTTCACAAAGTCTACTAGTTTTTCTGGAGGAAGACATATAGACTGAGGCATCATGTACTCTTGCTTGTCTTCTACTAGAACCTGTACTCTGAGGCCTTTTCTTCGAGAGAGTTTAACTTTGTATAAGTGGTCTACTCTAAGTATTTTAGTTAAACCAAGGTACACGTTTTCGCGGTGAGCAGCTACAGTCGCGGCTTCGAGGTAGAAGGGGAAGCTCATATGCTCCATTATTATTATGAGCTCAGGGTGTCTTCTCGAAAGTAGATCTACGTACATTGGATGGGTTATCCAGGGATCTGGGCCATGGTATCCTGTGTGGAAGAGAACTGGCATTTTCAGTTCCTCTAGTTTTTCGAAGAACTTAGTTAGCTTAGAGCCTAGTAGCTTAAAGCCTTGGCCCTGCGGATGCATTTTGAAGCCTCGGCACTCTAATTCATATGCTTCTTCAGCTTGCTGAACAAGATCCTTAGATAGATCTACTGTAGCCCAGGGAATAAGTCTGTCTTCGTATTCTCGGCATACCTTAGCTACCCACTTATTTTGGTTTTCTCCAGGAAAATGTTTCCGAATTTTATCGCTTATTGGCGGTATAGGAGGATAAACTACTGCTTTAGCTATACCGTATTTATCGAGGTCTCTTATGAGGTCTTCGGGTCTCTCGCCTTTTTTAACAGATAAATGACAGTGATTAGCTACTATCAGCACTAGCTGCATTACTTCAATACAAATAAAAGACTACTGCTTAAAGCAGCTTTAGTGCTTTAGCTATCCTGTAAACCAGTGGAAACCTGAATGCTGAACCTCCATATGCTTTAACTGCACGCACAAGCCCTACTACGAAAGGAAGTAAAGTAGAGTACCGATTCTGCGAGCGAACAGGGTGCAGGTAGCCTGAATATTGACGCCACTTTAATTAAAACTGCTAAAATAGCGCATATTATGTAGAAAATAAAGCTCTGAATAGCGTGCTGTTTAACATACTTACTGCTATCTGTAGCAACTAGTAACGCAATAATAGCTCCTACAATATTTAAAGCCCATGCAACAAACGCTAGGACTCTGCTTTCAAGACTTAAAGTCTTTTCATCCATCAATATTGAGGAAAAAGACCATATATAGTCCTTTTACAAGATCTCTAAAACAATTCGCTTAACGTAGAAAACATAAGATGGTTTTTCTTCACCTAGTAAGCCGAGTTCTTCAAGCTCAGCTAAATCCATGTAACTTATTCTAGCTGGAAGAACACTGGCTCTGAGCTTTATAGGTAGCACTTCACACTTCTTTTCTTTTACTCCAATAAAATTATTCAGAAATATGAGCGAGAGAACACTAGGATAGAGTTTTCCTTTAAATGAACTCAGCAGACCAATGTCAACATCTGCTTCTATACGCGCTAAAACCTTATTATTTTTCTTCGCGCTACAGAATACTCTATTTCTTTCTTCTCGGTAACTTATATCAGCTAAAGTCTTAAGAAAACCTTGCGAAACTCCCCACTCTACGTACTGTGGATTGTCAGCATACAATTTAACAGCGTAATATCCCTTACGACCACTATACTTAGCTTCAATCATGTAGTTGAGTTCTCTTACCTTCAGGCCTTCAACACCTTTGCCTGAAAGACTAACCGACTCAAGCACTTGAACATAAAGTCTTACTTTATTTCTTCTAACAACAGGAGTAACTCCGCTTAAAAGGAAATTTTCTACTTTCTCGACAGGTATGTAGTAAACTAGAGTCAATCCTCTAAACTCAAGCAAATACTTACTCACATATACTGTTAGTGCTTAGCGGAAAAAACTTTAGCGCACTACTCGGCAGGTTTTAGAGTTGCGAGTTGACGAGAAATTATTTTTTCGACCTTAGTTAAAAGATCTTCAAGGTTATCAAATACTATGATTCTAGGACTACAGAGATTATCTAGCATTTCATGAAAAACTTTCTTCTCGACAAGAAGATAAAACGGTATCTCCGAGACATCTACTATTTTGATAAAACACTTAATTACGGCGCTTTCTACGTCTTCACCTTCAGCAATTTCAAATCCAATATACTTTTTTCCACCTAATACTACTAAGATAGGTATTTTATGAACGATTCCACTTTCTCCTTCTACTTCAGCGTCGACTACTACTCTGTATCCTCTTTCTTTCAAAGCCTGTGCTAGTGCTTTCTTATATTCCATAAGTTACGCCTACTCTATGTGTACTAGGAAAACGTATAAGCCTTTTCATATAAGTATAAAATCACTCAAGAGGCTCACTTCAACAGCGAAGAAGTCTGAGTGAGAGACACTCTGGTCAGAAACCTACCCTTTCGTCACCTCTCAGTAGTGGTCGGGTTCATCACCCAGAATACTAGATGCTTGCTCTATATAAGTAGCTATTGTTAATTATTTTAAATTAACGTATCTTTTTATAGCTAAGCTTAAATATCTTTTTTAGATGTATATTGTGAATGTCTATCTGGAGTGAAATAAATAGAGTATTTAAGAGGTCTTCTGCTAAAATGAAAGTTGTTAAATTAATGTTGAGCTATGGTCTCAGAATAGATAGTAGTGGAAGGATTTTCTGCGGAGAACTCGAAATACCTTATACTTCAGTAGCTCGTGCAAGCAGTACTGATAGGAGGACTGTGAAGAAGTGTGTTGAAGAAATATTGAGAAATAATAAACTTAGAGAGTTTTTCGAGAAACTCAAGCCCGCTGGCCCCTTCTTAAAAGATGTTGCTAAAATACTCGGCTACAGGTGCCTCGTAATAGTTCCTACTAGAGACCAGCCCGGCATAATAGCGACTATTACTTCTATTCTAGCTAAGCGGAAAATAAATATTGTACAGGTTATCGCCGAAGACCCCAAGCTCCACGAAGAGCCGAAGCTCTACATTATTGTCGAAGGAGAAATACCTGGAGACGCTATTATGGAGATTCTATCTGAACCCTATGTAGATAAAGTTACTGTACAGTAGCGTTCTACTTCAAGTCAAGCTATAAATACTTAATTTTTACAGAAAGTACTGGAGACTATGATTTTAGCCAGCAAAGGAATCTGGTCAGGATTTTATCCTCCTCAAGCAATTTTAAGGAAAAAGAAGTTCAAGAAAATTGTCTTAGAGCCACCCGACTATAATCCCGGCTCGTGGCGTGGAGCAGGTAAAGTTCTAGTAGATTACGAGAACGAGGAGTTCTGGCTGACTACAAGGCCCCGTAAGGCAGTGCCTGTTAGAGGCTATGCTATCGAAATATATAGGTCTATTAACGGCGAAGACTATTCTTTAGTAGCGACTATTACTAGAGAGGAGCTTAAGGAGAGTACAGGCTTGAATATAGCTAGCATTGAAGGACAGCAGCTTCTAAAAGACCCGCTTACAGGCAAATATTATCTATACGTAGCTGTAGATCTCCAGCAGCCACCTTATCCTGGCTGGGACACTCTACTTTTAGTAGCTGACGACCCTAGGGGGCCTTGGGAGCCCAGAGGACTTGTTCTCAGAAGAGAGCACCTTTATGAGGTGAAGGAGGCTAGAGACGCCATAATAGACATTATTGACGGTGTCTACTTTGCTGTATACAAGGTTAACGACGGGGTTAGAGTTAATATGGCTCTAGCTGTAAGTAGCGACGGCATTAATTGGAGAAAACTAGGTGTATTAGGCTTAGATAATGGGCGTCAACCACACTACTTCTTTCTAGGCGGAAAAATATTTGCTGGAACACTAGGTCCTATTCTTCTAGGATTCGAAACACTCTACGTGACTAGAGGAGGAGGCTATACAGACACTTTTGTAGCTTACTTGCTCAATTATCGTGAGAAACGACTTGAAACACTATTTAAAGGTAGATGGGAGCCTCAGTCACCTTACGAGCGAAAAGACTACCCTGTTCACGGATACTGCGATATTGTCTACGACCCATTTAAAGAAAGATTTCTCATATTCATTGAGGCAGTAGACCCCTCATCGGAGTTAGGCTTAAACTACGAAGTAGATAGAGTTCTTCTCTATGAATCCCCTACTCGAGAATAAATAGGATTTTTCAGGAATTATCTTAGTATACTGTAACTTACACATATTTCTCGGATACATGGGACTTAAGAAAATAGTCGTAGTACAGTTCAAGCTTAATGAAACTTACTACCTCTCTGAAGAAACATTTAGAAGCAAATGGAGCGAGTACTTGCTCTAGCTGACTCGAAAATAAAACTCGGCGAAGACACAATAGTAGTTTTCCCGAAAACATAGGTTCATTCCTAGTATCTTTAGGTGAGGAAAATATCGTGAAAACAGCGAATTCGCTTCAAGTAGCTCTAAGAAAAATGGTTAGAGACAACTATTCTTTACTCCTCAAAATATGGGTTAAAGCTAGAAGGTGGATTGCTTTTCTTAAGGTAAAGAAAAGCAAGGAAATGTTAAACACATACATTAGTGTATTTAGCAGACTAGCTAAAATCTACAAAACTAATATCGTTGTCAGAACAATTCTGATTCCCGAAGTTCATAAACTAGGCTCAAAAATCACTTTGACTGGGTACAAAGTCTACAATACTTGCTTTGTCTTCAACACTAAAGGTAGAGTCGTGGGCATTCAGCAAAAAGAGTTCTCGGTGCTCTAGACAGATTTCTTGAAGCCTCTTCTTCAAATAAAATAAACTTAATTAAACTCGACATAGGTTTGCTTGGAGTAGCTATTGGAGAAGACTGCTTTAACTACAATTATTTACGTGAATTAAAGCAAATGGGAGCAAATATTCTAGTAAATCCCGTTATTTACTGGGGAAGGTGGAGCCCTGAAGTAGAGAAAGAACGGAGTAAAGGTTGCTGAGCTCACGTACAGAAACTTAAAATAAAGTATGGGCTCTGCTCAATGGCTGTAGGACAAATACTAGATATTTCCTTCGAAGGCAGGAGTAGCATAATTATTCTACTAGAAGAAACATTTAATGAATCAGGGTATTTAGTAAAATCTAGAAGCCATAAAGATGAAGAAATACTCTCAATTAAAGTAAACTAATATCACAATATATACTTATTGCGAAAGACTGTGCCTTTACCAGCTAAAATAAATAAATTTTAAATCTTTATGAATAGTTAATTAATGATGAATAAGAAAAAGGCTTGAAGTAGAGAATTCCTACAGAAATATCCGGTTGCTGAGATTATATCAGTAATTATAATTTTCTTGATAGTTATATTAATTATATCTATATTATTTTTTGCTATAGAAGGAAGAATATGGTTAACAAATCCAATAATATGTTTTATAGGATTAATAATAATTTTATTAATAATGGGTTCGATAGCTATACTAAGATTACTAGCTATTCCCATTTTGGGAGCTACACTTAATAAATAATGTTTAACTTTTTACAGAAATTTATTCGCTAGAGCAGAATTCTATAATAAATTGCTATTTAGTATTCTTCACAGCTGGGCTAGCGGAAATACCATTTCATACAACGTACCATAAATTAGAATAAAAGCACGTTGAAAGAAAATCAATAATACTTTGTTGAGGCTTTAAATAGACAAATACAAGATATTATATACTAATAGCAGCATTAAGTGCTCGTATTCTCGTTTTATTTTAGTTGCTCTTATATTGTTGCATAATTAGAGAGTTAGCGTATAAGGTTTTGTTTCAACTATTGTATTTTGGAAATAAACACATATTTCATATTTAGTCTTTAAAGAAATTATATTGACTTTTAGGCAGTATTTGATTGAGTCATTGTTACAATGTAATATAGTAGCGGTAACGATAGTAGAGCTGATGTTCTGCCTTTTTCTGTGAGCCTATACGATGTTCTTAGCGGAGGACCTTTCTCTACTATTCTTTCAATAAATCCTGAATCTGATAGAGCTTTGAGTTTAAGTGATAGACTTCGAGAACTGGCTCCAGTAATTTTCTTTAATTCATTAAAGCCGAGGGGACCTAATATGAGAAGCGAGTAAAGTATTTCGAGAACCCATTTCTGGGATAAGAGACTAAAGCTTGGTTTCAGTGATTCGAGGAGCATTTTCATGTCTTCGAAGCTTACTTCTCCTTTCTCGAGTATTTCTTTAAGTGTTTCTTCTACTCCCTGTGCTGTATGTTTAATTTTCTTTTCTACTTTCAATGCTATTTCTTGACTTAGAGTTATTTTAGGTTCACCAGGTTTCATAAATTATACCTAATAGTTTATTAAGTAGACTAAGTTTATTAAATATACTGAGGGGTGTAATGCATGTCATCTGAGAAATACGACGTAGTGGTTGCTGGAGCTGGATCTGCAGGACTTTTCGCGGCATTTAGGCTTGCTAAAAGTGGCTTCAAGGTAGCTATAGTTGAAATGAAGCCTGAATCCAAGATAGGTGAGAAGGTCTGCGGCGATGCTGTAGGGGAGCATCATTTCGAGAGGCTTGGTGTAGAGCCTCCTAAATTAGGCGAGGATGCTGTTTCCTTATTTAAGGGCGTTAGAGTATATTCGCCTAGCAAGAAAGCATATGTCACTGCTTGGGGCAAAGGATACGCTTTAAATAGAAAAGCCTTTGGACAAAAGTTACTTAAGTGGGCTTTAGATGCTAGCGCTGAGCTCTATGACTCACATAAAGTAATAGAGCCTATTATCGAAGAGAACTGGGTTAAAGGACTAGTAGCTCTCCGCGAAGATGGAGCAAAAGTAGAAATACTGGGTAAAATTACAATAGATGCTACGGGAGCCAGCCCTGTTCTCCGAACACGTCTCCCGAGAGAATGGTGGGTTTCCGAAGAGACTCCCATAGAAGACTACAATATAGCGTACAGAGTTATAGCTGAAGTCGAGGAAGAACAGGAAACTGACTTAGCCATAATATACTTGGATCCCAAAGTGGCGCCAGGAGGCTACTGGTGGTGGTTCCCTAAAGGAAAGCACGTAGTTAATGTAGGGCTGGGAGTTCAGCCTAAGCCAGGTGCGCCTAACCCTAAAGACAATTTCAACAAGTATATTCGACCTGTTCTCGAGAAGGCTGGAGCCAAGATAATTAATGAAGGTGGAGGTCTGTGTCCTACGAGAAGAACTATTGCGTGTATGGCGTGGAACGGCTTCGTGGTAATAGGAGATGCTGCCTGTACAGCTAATCCTATTCATGGAGGAGGAATAGGGCCCTCTATGCTAAGTGCAGATGCTGCAGCTAAAGTAATAACAGAGGCTTTAGAAAAAGGCGAACCTACAGTAGAGAATCTCTGGAAAATACACAAGCTGTATCATGAAGCCTACGGTGCAAAGCAGGCGAGCCTTGATGTCCTGAGAATATATATGCAGAAACTTACAGCAGAAGACCTTGATTTTGTAATAGAGAAGAAGATAGTGTCTGATGAAGAACTTGCAGAAATGGGCTATCGAGGCGAATTAGTTTCAGCAGTAGTCTCAAAGACCACTAAGGCCATTAAATTGCTCACTAGACCCTCTCTACTAAAAGAGCTAGTACAAGTTAAAAGCTTCATGGATCGCGCCCGAAGCCTATACTTAAACTTCCCTGAGTCTCCAAAAGATTTTGAAAAATGGTACAGTGAGCAGAAAAAGTTATTCAGTGAAGTTAAGAAAAAGTACTCTAAATAAATTTAGTAAAAAATAAATAATTATTTAATAAGCAGCCCTCTTTTCCTACTTCTAGTCA
Organism: Thermoprotei archaeon; assembly: GCA_003649445.1. The sequence continues at coordinate 8,695 of QMRV01000019.1, forward strand.
AGAAAATAAGCGCGGCAAAGACTATAGTTACTGTCGCTAAGTACTCATGAGTACTTAAAGCTAATTCACTTAACTCAATGTCTTCAAACTTCTCTAACCAAAATCCTATAGCACCTCTATGAGAGACACTCGTGAAGAAGTTTCCTATTAAATTTGTGTCTAAGAGATCGCCTAGAATAGCGTCGGGCATAACTCCTCTACGTGCAAGAACAAGTACTCCGGTATCCTTAGAGTAAATGAATGAGCCTACTTCAGGCTTACCTGACACATAAATATTAAGAGTAGAGTTAACTACATACATTCTTACTCTCACACATCTTATTCTACCAGCTGGTGTGTCATAAGGATCTACAAATAGCTTATCTACAACTAAATTCACCTTGTTATTATCTACGCTTATCTTATCTTTGGTAAACAACAACGGATTAAGTATCAGAAATGTATATCCTAATTCTTTCCCATTTTCTTTAAATGCTTTCATAGTACTTAAATCTATATAATAAACTCCCTCTCTGTACACACGCTTAGTTTTTTCTTTTCTAACTCCTTCAACGAACTCAGAGTAAAGCAGAGTAGCATTAATTGACGCAAAAACCTTAATCTTACTTCCATTAAACTTCGAGAACTTTCACTATAAGAGTTCCTTTAAGAACTTCGCCTTTAGCATACTCTACACCATACCTATATTTTACATGATGTGACGTTAAGTCTTCACCCTTTATGTGTATTCTAGCAGTATGTAGCGACTTTCCACTTGGAGGAGTGTACTTTACTATTTTCTTACTTCCATTCTTATACTTGATTATAATGTAAACAGTTGTATTTTCCACTTTACTTAAGTACTCGGCGTACTTGAAGACATTATTGAAAAAACATACTCTTGTAGATAGTGGTACTTTTACCATTTTATAGTAGAATACAGCACCTTTTTTGAGACTAGCTTTGGGCAGTGAAACATACTGCCCTACGTATATGCTTGAAATTACTATGAATGCTACGAGAATTGCTATGTAGACGATTTTTCTCATAATATTTTTATGGAGGAATAATAGCATAGGGATCCCCCTCTTCGAAGTAAGTGATAGAACCTATTGTAGCAGCCACTTCCATTATACCATAGTGATGTACTTGAAGGTATGTAGAGTATATAGTGTAGCGGAGGGCGTTTAATACCACAGTGAGCGTGAATAGCATGAAATTAACTAACAGGAGATTTTTTCTTTTAACCTCCACTAAATAATATTTAGCCTTCAATAGTACATAGATTTTTCTATTCATAAAGATTAATGTGAGAATATAGAGATGTTTTAATATAAACACTATTATTCCTTAATAATGGTTTTAAGAAGTATTTACTGTTTTATACCATATTGTTTTGACTTTTAGTTCACTGAAGTGAGGATCATCTGAAACAACTAGGGCTTTTAGTCTTTTTGTTATAGATGCTATAATAGCGTCTGCTACAGGAATGTCATGCGTTAGCAGATTTTTCCTGCTTCTACAGCGTCATCATAAGTTATTTCGATTAAATGAGCACCTGAAGCAAGCCACGACAAAAGCCTATTTTCAGCTCCTTCTGAACCTAGACGCTTTCCAGCTATCTTAATGTACTCGACGACTACAACTAACGGTAAATAGACTTTACGGCGGAAAATCTTTGATGTAAGTTTCTTGAGGAGCTTTTTGTCATCTTCACTTGGAGGAAAAGTATGTGTTAAGAGGAATCTTGTATCAAGTACTACCGCTATTTTCTCCTCATTTCGTCGAGTTCTCTTATAATATTGCTATACTCTTTTTCGCCTACAGGTTCACCTAGCTCTGGCGGAGCTATTTTCTCAAATACTACTTTATGTCCCTCGACTCTAGCTACTAAATAGTCTCCTATATTGATATCTAGGATATCTCTGAGCTCCTTAGGTATTGTTACCCGACCTTTCCTAGTTACTTTAACAATATATTCCACGAGTACTACCATTAAGTACTACTATTTAACAATTATAGTTAGAGTACTACTTGAATATTTTGACGCCAGCTTTCTTGAGTCTAATTAGTGTGGTATCGTAGAGGTCTACTACTTCCTATTCAAGAGTTACTGCTAAAATAGGGTTAATTTCCCATAGCCTCCTAATAATTTTTTACGTTCACTTGAGCTCATGATTCTCGGGTCAGTCATTGCAGCTACACGGAATCTTTTAAGCGGCTCTGCTTTGTCATTAAAGTACTTTACTGCCTTAAAGGGTAGCTCGTAGAAGCGTCCTTCGGCGCCTGTCCGCCAAGTAAGGCTTTCTGGCTCGCCGGCCTTAATAGATATCCTGGTGTATACTTTGCTATAGTCTAGTACTTCTTTCATGAAGCTCTTATTGGCTCCGAAAATTATGCCGTTTGTTTCTAAGACGAATAGTTTAATTTCTCTAGTTTCTTCAATTATGTCAAGCACTTGGAGCAAGTGTTCACGGCTTATGGTTGGCTCGCAGAAGAAATTCTAGCTTTCTTGACTCTGTATTTTTTAGCTAGTTTTGCTATGTTTTCAGCTACTTCAGTAGGCTTATAGTATCTGCCATAGTATTCAGGATAATCTCTACTTAGCGGAACCCAGCAGTAGAAGCAGCGTAGGCAGCAGCCTACTCCACAAGCTGTAACTATTCCTCTATAGACTCCCGCAACATAAAAGTGCGTATACTTACGGCTTACTACGCTGTCTTCTTTGCGGCAAACAATTTTCTCGGTTTCTTCAGCTAACTTGAGCGGATTGAAAGGTTTACTTCCTGGGCGCCAGAATCTAGGGTATTCTTTCACGTCTATTTAAAATTCTATTGGTTCTCTTAAATAATCTGCTTTACTTTCTTTTAAGTGTAGCCTCAATAATGTATTTTTGATCTCTTTTCTCTAAGGATACTTTGTAGCCGTTGGCTACTAGTGTCACGAGTACTTCTATCCACGGGAAGACTCCGGGTTCAGATACTTCAATAGAGTATCCTCCGTGAGCGCAAAGTATTTTTCCTGAATCCTTTATAAGCGATTTGAGTTTTCCGTTTAGATCCATTTCCATGCGCTCGTATTCTTTTATTTTCTCTTCCTTTTTTTCTTTGAGCTCCTTTACTGTTTCTTTTTCTTTAGCAAGTTCTTTTTCTAAATTCTCTATTTTCTTTTTGTATTCTTTTATTTTCTTCTCGTACTCTTTTTCGGCGACCTTTTCTTCAGTTGCTCCAGCTAGCTGGAACCATCTTCTAGCTGAGCGAGCCACTTCATCTTTTAGTCCTAATCCAAAGGCTATGCCTATTGCCACGCCTATTCCGAGAGCGATGCCCCAGAAGAGAGCGTTGAGGAGTGCATAAAGTATAGATACATCTATTTTCATTACGAGGAGAGCTGTGACTACTACTATTGCGTATAAGAGTATTCTGCTGAAGAGAGAAGCTAACTTTATGTAGGGGACTTTTATTGTTGATAGAGATTCGTCGATTATTTGGACTAGTATTTCAGATATAATCATGCCTGCTACAAGTATTAGTATTCCTCCGATGAAGTTCGGTAAGTATTCTACTGCTATTTGAGTGAAGTGTGAAAGTACGGGAATTCCCCAGATGTCTATAGCTGACATTAGCGCTAGAGTGTATATGAACCACTTTATGCTAGAGGCTACAAAAGAGCTTATGGTCATACCGAATCTCGCTAGAGCTCTGCCTAGAATACTGTCTTTAAATGTTGAGTCTACTCCTATTTTTTCTATAAATTTTTTAACTGCTATGTAAATGCACTTGCCTATAATCCATCCTATGACTAAAATTAGCAGTGTTTTAGCTATCTGCGGTAATAGTGCTAGTATATTTTCTATGAGCATTTTTAATAACTCTTCTAGGGTGTTCACAGCCATCATCCTAAGAAAGCCTATTGAGATTTATAAAGATATTTATGTTATTTCATGCGTTTTGATTCTTCAAGGAAAAACTTATTAAAAGCGCAAGTACTTTAAGCTAGGTTAGCTTCAGAATCCTGCCTGAGTGGTGATGAGTATGGGGAGTGAGCGCGGAGTACTGGCTGTATTAGGGCTTACGGCGGCCGCTATTGTTTTATCTGTGGTAGGGGGGCTGAATCTAAAGCAGACTATAGCTGTAACTATCATTACTTTTCAAACAGCCAGTATTATGGCTTTCTGGGAATACAAAGTCCTTTTCGCTATTCTCGGGATATTCCTTCTCTTTTTGACTGGAGTAATGGATATCGAGCACTTTGTTGAGTCGACTCACTTAGATGTGATTGTTTTCTTGATAGGCATGATGATTGTTGTGAACTATCTTGAAGAAAAAGGTTTCTTCGAGTATACTATAGCGAGTCTGGTTGAAAAAACAGGGTCTAATGCTTTTCTCCTAGTAGCGCTACTTATAGTAGTTTCCGCGTTCTCAGCTTCTCTCGTAGGTATAGTTACAGCTATACTCTTTCTCGTACCCATGGTTTTAAGAATATCTCTTTTCTGTAGAGTAAATCCTGTGCCGTTTATCTACATGATATCGTTTGCGGCAAACATAGGTAGTAGCGCCACTGTAGTAGGCAATCCGGTAGGCGTGTTGATAGCGCTTGAAGTAGGGCTTTCTTTCCACGATTTCTTGAACTGGGCTACTCCTTCTACACTTACAGCTGTTTTACTGATAACAGCTCTTTCTTTCAAAATATTCTCAAGAGATATTGAGTCCTTAAACAAGAGTCTGTCGTCGCTAGACTTGAAGTCAATGCGAGTGGATAGGATTCCTAGAAGAGAGCTTGTCAAGGCATGGCTTCTGCTAATAGCTGTGCTTACTCCACTTATTATTCACGATACTCTAGAACATATTCTTCACTTAAAGAAGGGCTCTATGCTTATTGTAGCTGCTCTGGGAGGCGCTATAATGGCTCTATTTCTCGAGAGAAGCAGACTACGAGATTTTCTTGAAAGTGGCGTAGACTGGCCTCTTCTTCTCTTTTTCATGTTCCTTTTTGCTTCGATAGGTTCCTTAGAGCAAGTAGGAGTGACTGAAATAATGGCTTCTGCGCTCAAAGAAATTATGGGAGGTAATGTTGCTCAGCTAGTCTTCTTAGTAGCCATTATTGTAGGTCTTTTAAGCAGTGTTTTAGACAATGTCTTAGCGGTAGCTTTCTTTATACCGGTGATAAGGAATTTGGAGGCTATGGGGGTAAATGTTTTTCCGCTTTGGTGGAGTATGCTCTTCGCGGCGACATACTTCGGGAATTTCACGATAGTAGCAAGTACAGCGAATATAACGGCGGTGAGTATTCTTGAGTCAAGAGGAGCTGGTAAAATTACGCTTAAAGACTGGATGAAGTACGGTCCACTTTTTAGTGTAGCTCCACTTATACTCGCTTTAGGTGTACTTTACGCGAGAACTTTCGGTCTAATACCTTAATTATTGCTAAATGTTTTCACTTCAAATTTGTTAGTAGTTTTTCTTATGTGCTCGGCTAGGTAGTCGGGTATCTCGAAGACTATTTTCTCGAATCCACTGATCTCTGTTCCTTTATCTACATAAACAGCTAAGATATTGTCTCCAATTCTGCTGTAAATACCGTCTACAATGATGTCTTTAATTACTACGCCTGGAGGGAAAATCCAGTAAAACTCGTAGTCGTACTCAGCTATCTCTCTGTCGTAATAGTCTTCGTATACATTTATTCCCGTCTTAAAGTCTCCTTTAAAGTGAATAATAAAGTAAAGTGATGGTCTTTTAAGACTTCCTCGAAAAGCTAAGTCTATGTACCTTAGCTCAGGATATACTCTTTTACCGTTAATTAACACTTTTTCTTCGTCAAGGTAGTCTTGCATTTTAGATGCTATTGCCTCTAATTCTTCGTCTATAAGCTCTCTCTCAATTAAGCTAGCGTAGTACTTATCTGGGTCATAGTAGTCGAAAACTATCAGCTGATTTATATTGCCAAGTAAGCTAACTGTGAAAAAACATAGCGCGTGTACTGGCCGTACTCTGTCTTCCATACTTTCTTTAAAATATTTCATCTAAAGACGTATAAAACTTTAGTCTTGTTTTTTCTCAGATACGTTTTCTGGCTCAGATACTGAGTGACCTAATGTAAATTTAGCTGTTTTCTCGGCTAAGTTCTTTATTGCAATAGTGAGCACTATTATTATGAGTAGACTTAGAGGAGAGTCTATTGGGTGAATTAGCTGGAGAAACCTGCCTCTGCTGTAAAAGTATTTCATTGAGTGTAGGAGAGGTGCTACTACTATGTAGAGTACCATTAGTCTAAAGAAGAATGCGAAAAATGTTCTAGAAGAGCCTATTCTGCTGAGAGCAGAGCTTAGTATTTGGAAAACTTCTTGAGTCGAGGCAATGAATGCTGATAGAAGAAAGAGCATGAAAATGTAGTCCGATACGGGATTTGGATATATTCCAGAGAGTCCTGTAACTAAGTAGACTATGAAGACTGTTATAGTGATTTCGAGAATACTTTCTTTAAGCTGAATATCTTTAGCTAAGGTCTCTACAACAGTATTGGCTTCTTCACTTACTTTTACTAAGAAGTCGTAGAGTTTAGGTTTCATGAGTTCTAGTACTCTACGTCTTATACCTGAAAGTCTTTTAACAGCTTCGGAGACTAGAGTTAAGTTAAAGGCGTAAGCGAATAGCGCGGCGTAAGCTATATTGCTTGTAACAAGTCCTGTTGTCACTACGAGAGTAGAGAGAACAATTAGCCCGAATTCACCTGTATTGGCTAAAGCGGCTGCCAGCGAAAAAGCGTCATCTACGTTTAGTCCCCCCATTATGGAGGCAGTAAAGACTATGGCTAGCCTAACTACGTAGGCGACTACGGCCAGCATAGCTCCCAGCAGCGTTGCCTGAATAAAGAGGTCTAGTGTAAGTTCAGCTTCAGTCGCCTTGTAAACAGTGTATGGAAGCGATGAAACGAAGCCTGTTAGAGCTAGAACAAAGTAGCTTTCTATAGCATTGAATGTTTCTCTATCAAAGCCGTGGAAAGACAGCGAAACGGCTCCTATGAATACAGGTATCGCCTCCGGTATACCTAGTGCTTCGGCTATGGCCATCAGTATAACTAAGTAAAGTATAGCTAGGAGTATTTTCGTATCTTTTCTTTCAAGACTATTGAGTATCTTGACATATAGCCCTGAAACAAAGTATATGAGAGGTATCAAGAAGAGACTTGTTACAATGATTGTTTCAAGAACTCCTAAGTGAAGTGTTTTAGGAGAAGTGAAAAATCCTATTGAGAGAAGAAATACTGCTAGTGCGTCTTCGAGAACAGAAAGCGTAATACCGAACTGAGCTAGATGTCCGCCCTTATATTTCTTCAGCTCTAGAGCAAAAGCTTCATTAGATGCGACCATTATGGCTGTAAGAGCAGTAGCTATTTCTATTGGAAAGAAGTTTATTAAAATGTAGTAGAATGTGAGGATTTGAACAGCTTCAAATACGAATATAAACAAGGCTCTCTCCTTGTTTACTCTAATAAAGCAGGGGTCTAGTTCAAGTCCAGCAATAAATACGATTAGAGCGGCAGCAAAATTCGATATACCTATTATGAATGGGTGGACTTCTAGACCAACCATTACGCCTATAAGCGAAGCAAGCATGAGAGCTGGTAAAATAACAATAGATCTGTTCTTAGCGTAAATTACTGCTAATGCAGCGGTGAGTATTAAGTGTAGTAGAGATCCTAGCTCACTCTGTAGCTCTAAGTGCATACTGTCTCCTTATAGTCTTGAGAAAGCGCTTTATAATGTTTTCTCGAGAAGTCTCAGTTGGGAGAAATTCATCATTTTTCAGGCTCGCCCTCGTTCATCACTAATTATTCAGTATTAAGCTAGTATTTAGCCCTGCCGGAGCATAATCTTTTAATTCGACAATTGTGCAAAAAATAGACGACATATGCAGAATATGGGTATTAAAGTTAAAATAATGGGCGCTGACAATTTATCTGAAGAAGAAAAGGCTGTAGTAATAGCAGCTGTTCTCGCCTACTATGAAACTATATTAAAGGGAAGAGAGTCTGTTGAAAGAGTTTCAAGGACAGTCAACAAGCCCTGTAGCTACTGGAATTATTCAAAATACCTTCTTTTAGCTAAGTAGCAGCAAAGGCTCAGCTTTTCTTAGATCCAGCGCTAACTATTTTATTTGCAGCGAACCTAATTTAGGGGATAACATGGAGTATGTCAGATTTGGTTCAAGCGGACTGCTAGTATCGAAGCTCTGTATGGGCTCATGGTTCTTACCTAGATCAAAGGAAGTAGACGAGTATGGCGTGCATAAAGTAGATGTAAATGAAGTAAGAAGGATCATTAAATATGCCTTTGACCACGGAATAAACTTCATTGATACTGCCAACAGGTATCATGGAGCTGTATCACCTGTGCCTCTCACGCATGTAGGCAATGCTGAGTGTGTGCTCGGTGAAGTGCTTAAAGAATACGATAGAGAGAGCTTTGTTATAGTAACTAAAGTTGGAGGACGTATGGCTCCCTGGCCTAATGCTGAAGGGCTTTCGCGCAAGCATATTATGTGGCAGGTTAAAGAGAGCTTAAAGAGGCTGCAAATGGACTACGTTGACGTATATTTAGCGCATATCTATGATCCAAATACCCCTCTCCTCGAAACACTGATGGCTTTTGACGACCTAGTGCGCCAGGGTAAGGTCCACTACATAGGTTCCTCAAATCATCCGCCAGAAAAAATTATTGAAGCAATGGAGTTAGCTAGAGAGTATAGGCTTCACAGCTATATTACAATACAGGAGCCCTATAGTCTCCTGAATAGAGAAATCGAGAAAACGAAGATACCTATAGCTAGGAGATACAGCTTAGCAATTATGGCTTATTCTCCGCTAGCTCAAGGACTTCTTACAGAGAAATACTTGAAGGGAATACCTGAGCTCTCGAGAGCAACTATTTCTAAGAAGCTTAAAAGCATCATTAGTTTAAAGCGGTACTACGAGATGCTCAAAGAGCTTAAGGAAATAGCTAAGGAAAAAGACGCTACTATAGCTCAGCTAGCTATAGCATGGGTTCTGCATAAACAGAAAGAGTTAGGCGTAACCATAGTCCCCATAGTAAGTGTATCAAAGCTAGAGCATTTAGAAGAAAACCTCGGCGCACTGGAAATTAAGCTGACAGACTATGACGTTAAAAGAATAGAAGAAGTAGTTGAAAAATATGGAGTCAAGTGGTGAGCAAAAATCATTTATTTTAACTAAGTGAAAGGCTTTCGGTAAGCAATGAAAGAAGTCAGAGTAGGTGCGATAGGCGTTGGAGGAATTTTTACATGGGGACATCTTCCAGCATATCCTAAAATAAAGGAAGCTAGACTAGTAGCTTTAGCAGATCCTGCGGAAAAATCCCTTAAGTTTGCTTTAAAGAGAGTAAAAGAAGTCTTTTCAAAGGAAATTCAGCATCTAAAAGAAACAGGGCTCGACGACGAAGCCGACCGATTGTCGCAAATAGTTTCCGAGATTAAAGTATACCGAGACTACAAAGAAATGTTGAATAAAGAAGACTTAGATTTAGCTGACATATGTACGCCTCACAAGTACCATGCGCCTATAGCTGTTGATGCCCTTAAAGCTGGAGTAAACGCTATGGTAGAAAAACCTCCTGCTAGAACCTATATTGAGGCCCTGAAAATAGTTGAAGCAGTTAAAGAGTCAGGCAAGTTTTTCCAAGTAAACGAGAACTATATTTTTGCACCAGTAGTGTATTTAATGAGAAAAACTCTAGAGACAGGGCTATTAGGCGAAATAGAGTATCTCATTGTTCCGTGCTCGCACTTAGGACCTGAGGGAAAAGCCTGGTTCTGGGATTCCGAAGTCGGCGGAGGAGGTTCCCTCCTCGATATGGGTGTTCACGCAATAGGAATAGCATGGTACTTAGCGGGCTTAAATAAAGAGCCAGTAGCAGTTAAGGCAGAAAAATTTACTGGCATAACTATTCGTTCAAAGTACCGCTTTATAGACGACTACTACACTAGAATAAAAGTCGAGGACGATGCTCATGTCATTATAAGATTTGAAGACCCTGAAGACTTCTCGCAGACAACAGCTCTCATAGAGGGAGCGTGGAGTGGAAAAGAGTTTGAGTCAATAATGGTTTTTGGTACAAAAGGAGTCTTGAGAGATGTTAGAAAAGACGATAAAGTCTACTTAGAGTTTCGAGAGTACTCTGGTTCATCGAGGCTAATAGAGGTTGCGGGAGCAAAATCTCCCATCTTGAGCGAAATAAGATATATGTGCAAATGCATTCTAACAGGAACAAAGTCGATACTAAATGAAGAATATGCAGCTGAAGTAATGGCAATTATTGACTCAGCCTACTACTCTGAAATGCAGGGAAGAAAAACAGTTTTCCTAGAAGACTTCAAGAACTTCGCTAAAAAACTTATAGAAGATTATGGAGAAAAGGCTTCAGAAAAATTCATTGAAATGAAAACAAAATATTTCTCTAAGCTAAAGTAGGCCGAATATTTAAATATTTATTTTAAAATATTGTAATATTTAATTGAAGCTATATAATGACCAATATTTAAACTATTTACTTTAGTTGTGAAAAATTGATATATAAGTAATTTTAAGAGCACTTAAATGAAATTTTACTTCAATATTAAATTAGCTAGGAATATCAGCGGTCATTGAAGTAGGTAAGCTAGCTTTATATAATATTCTGGCGCGAATATTCTAGTGAGAATATTCAGATTATAATAGATAGATGGGAATGTAGTAAACTCAAGGAAATGGATGCGTGGACTCTTGTTTACGGAAGGCGTAAAACTGGTAAGACATTTATGTTAAGGAAGTACTTAGACTGGAACATTTATATTCTTGTTTCTCGGACAGGGATGTGCTTTGTTGAAGAAAGGGGAAAAGGTATTGAGGTGCAGAATTATGAAAGCGCTTTGAAGAGAGTATTTGAGGTTATTTCAGGCGGGGGTCTAGGTATAGTAGATGAGTTTCAGAGGCTTCCTGAACATTTATGGGGCTTTATAGCTCTTAAGAAACTTGATGTTCATGGAAGACTAGTTCTATGTGGGTCTAGTTTATCTGTTACTAGAAAAGTTTTTAGCGAGAAAAGTCCTCTACTAGGTCTTTTTGTGCCATTTAAAGTAGACTTAGTCTCTCCAGCAGACTCTATTCTCGCGTTCGCAAAAATATTTGACTATAAGAACGCTATACTCTGGGCTTGCATAGCTCGTGATCCCTGGATTCTCGGAGTTATGAAAGTAGGGGGAGAAATTGTAGATAAATTGAAGTCGAATTATAGGCTTCTAGCCAGTTCAGCTACTGGTCTTGTAGGCGAAATTTTTGAGGAAGAGGAGAGGAAACTTACAAGGCTTTATGACGCTGTTTTGAGATTTCTTGCACTTGGATACTGGTCTTCTCGAGACTTGGCGCAAAAACTCTATGAAGCTAAACTTATTCAAAGACCGGAAGCCGGAGTCGTTACAGGAATTCTTAATCAGTTAGTCGACATGGGTCTCGTAGAGAAAGTTCGTTTATGGCGAACACGTGGAGCAAGAGCATTTTATAAACATAGATCAAGTCTTCTATCAATTCTACTTTATCTTGACGAAAAGTACAGTGAGTTAGGACTTTATCCTTCGCGTGAAACTATAGTAGGAAAGCTCGGACTAGAAGTCCAGTTCTTTATAGGAGAGCTGCTAGCGCAGTATAAGAATCTCACGAGAGCCTATGTAGTACTACCAGGAGGCGAAGATGTAGATATAATACTGCTGAGCGGAAATACTCCCATTATAGGCTACGAAGTGAAAATAGGCTCAATTACTTCAAGTGAAGCGCGCAGAGCTATGGAAAACATGAAGAAACTGGGAATTCCTAGATCCGGGCTAATAAGCTTAACGGGAGAAGTACCAGAGATAGGTGACGAGCAGCTTACAGCACAAGACTTAATCAATATAGCGGCTAAAATAGCTAGAAGGGCAGAAGAGGGAAAAGCAGTTAGAGGCAAATAGTCAGCTATAATTGAGTGTTTATTGTTCGCCAAGCTTTTATTAATGATCTCTAAGTTATTTAAACTGTGGAGAAGATAGAAGTAGCTGTAGGTTTAATGGTTATTATTATAGGAATTTTCTTGTACTATATTTCAGTCGAAATTGAGAACAGAATTCAAATTAAAGAAGAAACTATTCCGTCCTTCGAAAAATCATCAATAGTATTTTACAATATAACATATGTTGTTAAAGCAAAATATCTTGTAGTAAACACATATAAAATACCTATCAAGGACTATGTTTATGTAACACTACCCCGTAATACTACTTACCAGAAAGCATATCTATTCTCAATGATACCTAAGCCCACTAAAATTGAGAGAGATGAAGACGGAAATACTTTTGCAGTAGTTGTTGTTAAAGCAGAGCCTGGCGAAAAAGTGTGGATTAATGCCACTTACTTAGTGAAAGTCTCTGGCTACAAGATATTCTTTAATGTCAATGAAAGCAAGTGGCCTAGCTACTCTATGGTCGCAAAATATACTGTTAAAACAAGACTATGGAATACTGAAAGAGAAGATGTAGTAGATCTAGCGTATAAACTGAGAAAGGGGTCTACGCCGCTTGAAATAGCCATAAATGTGGCTAAATGGGTTCAAAGCCACATATCATATACAATTCTCATGACACGTGTAGGCTCAGACGGAGCTTTAGTCAAGACATCTCTAGGCTATATCATTAGAGGAGACTGTACTGAAGTAGCCGATGTCTATGTAACGCTTATGAGAATACTCGGCATACCTGCGCGCACAGTTTTCGGAATGCTTCTCAGCAAACACGAGTCCAAATTATGGATCAATATGTCTACTGCCTGGTATGAAGGAGAAAAACTCTTAAGACACTGGGGAGGCCATATGTGGAGCCAAGTATATTTGCCTCCATGGGGCTGGGTCGACGTAGAGCTTCTAGAAGAACCTCGAGTAAAGCTTGGAGACTACTCCAATTTACACATAGTTTTCGGCATAGAGGAAACAAAGTACTATGGAACAGCTCTAGGTAATCTCTGTGCACCAAGCTACTTGACTCTAGAGTATATTGAAATGAAGTTCAAACCTAAGTAGAGGGGGTAAGTTATGAGAAAAATAGTTCTCCTTATAGTAATTCTACTTACATTAGCTCTCTTAGCAGAAGTAAAATCTCAAGAAGAGCGCTACTGGATTGCACTCAACTTTGAAGTAAACATATCGGGCGACGGCACTACAATAGTTAAAGCTAAGCTACATCCATTTACTTCTGAAGGAAAAAGCCTTTACGGAGATAGAAGAATAGAAGAAAACTTAAAAGCTTCATCAAGACAGATAGTTGAAGAAATACTCTTGATGTTCGCAAACTCACCAGACACAATAAAGTATAAAGTTCTAATAGAATTCAGTAAAAACGATAATACAATAGTACTATGCGACGTAGGAAACACCGGTAAGTTAAGTAAAATGAAAGGAGCATACATTATCGAAGTGCTAATATACCTTAATACAAGCGAGTTTATTCGAAAAATAGACGAAAACCTTTACGAAATAACAATAAGAGATAGCTATACGCACAGAGACCCAAGAAGCTGGATAGACATCCTCTCAGTTGAGTTCAGCAAAGGAGCAACTCTAGTCAATTATACTTGGCTACCTGCATCGGCTCACGGGCCTCTCAAAGAAACAAAATCAAGTTTACTCTGGGTAAACTACAACGAGTTACAAGCACCCGACTACTATATTTTTTACGTTAAACTACCCAGAATTAAATTTGCTTCAAGACCTAAGCTCTATGGAAAAATAGTTAATGTATCTAAAGTACCTGCAGGTATAGAAGTAACTATAGAAAACAATTCAAGTACTTCTGGGTATTTCTACTTAAGGGTTCTTGCTGAAGACTTAGAGCAGACAGTTAAAGTCTACATTAAGGCTGGGGAACAAATATTTGTCGAAGTACCTTTATTAGGAAGAAAAAGCAGCGAAGTTGTAGTAGTAGAGCTATTATCGGGGAACAGTATATTAGATAGGAAAAAAGTAGTGTTAAAGGAACTAAAGGAATTTCGCAGAAAACCATCTGAACTCATGTTTCTTCAAATATTTAGAATAGTATCTATTGCAGTAATAATTGTCGGCTTAATCATAGTTATATACGGTATATCCTACAAGCCTTCGAAAAAAGTAGCTTATAGTCCTTACTACGAGCACAAGGCTCCGACTCAGACTAATTACTAAGACTTAAATAAACTGCTTTATATTAAGTTGAGTGTCTAAGAAAATATCGCTACCGCTGTTACTGTGGACGGTAGCATGTTTTCCGCTTTTAGGAAACTTTGCTCAAATAATGTCAAACACCGCTCTCACATTCAAGGCTAGAGCTCTTGGTTTTTCTGCACTAGTGATAGGTAGCTTTACTTCAGCTTTCATGATTACTCGAGGACTCGCAGCAGTTGTCTCCGGCTACATTAGTGACAAGATTAAGCGTAGAGGAGTGTTCGCTGTAATGGGATTCGCTTTAAATTCCTTTGTGGCACTAGGGTATGCTTTATCCAATGCATGGACTCAGCTAATATTATTCTCGTTTCTAAATGGAATTGCCTCAGGCGTACTATGGCCAAGTGTTCAAACTATCGTAGTAGAGTTATCACCGTCTAGTTGGAGATCAAGCATAATGTCTATTTACTTTGCGCTAGGCTCTCTAGGCTCTGTACTAAGTTATCTTGCTTACTCGAGTTTCTATGCTGGCAACTACTTTGAAGCATTTCTATGTGCTTCATCCATTTTAATCCTCATGGCTTTTTCAGCTACACCTTTAGCCCGCCGCTACACTACTATAGTTGAGAAAAAGCATGTAACAGAGAAAATTCATGTAACTGAAGTAGCGCTCGCTCTCACGGCAATGTTTCTAGCAGGACTGATTGTTAGTACACGTCCATTAGTCTTACTCTACCTCAGAGATGTTCCCAGGTATAGCGAAGAACTGGCTTCAAGCACAATGTCTATAGTGACTTTTATAAGCCTTACATTGAGCCTAATGATAGGTTTTCTTGCAGATAAAACCGACTGGATAATAGGGTCGCTAATAGGTTTTATCATAGGAATACTTTCTCTGACGGGCGTTTACAGCCACGACTACGTTATTTTAGCGGCTTCTCTAGGAATCCTTTTAGGCTCATTCTCAGCAATGTATCCTTTGACTAGAGCTGTTATGGGTAAAGTAAAGGCAGCTCGTAGAGGACTCTTGATAGGTTTAGTAAACTTGACAGGAAACCTCGGAGCAGTAGTAGGCCCACTAATACTAGGCCATATATATGATACTATCGGACCCTATTGCTTAATTCAAGCCTATGCAGTAGTTCTATTAACTTTAATAGCAATGTTCACTAGTATAAAATTGCTTAGAGCAGTCAGTTTTCTTAGAGAACATTTCATAAAGCTTTCTTTTAAATCTTTTTAAATCTTCTTCAAATAACGATTTTAATATAAGAGATTTTTCAGCAAGAGCAATAATTTTATCTACATCAAGCTCTATTGCATAAGCGTGTCTAAATACATGACGAAAGCCTCTAAGTTCATTTAAATAAGTATAACTCTCTTCAGAAATAAGGCTTGGTCTAATTCCTTTGATTTCAATAAGCATCCTCCTTAAAAGCTCTATGTGATATCGAGCAGGGTCCTCGATACGGTTTTCGAAGAACTTCGCTACTATTTTAAATAAGTCTTCATAAGCGCAGTAAAGATTGTGAAGTCTATACGCGAGAGAATCTCTGAGATCTTCATTATCTTTATTTTCTTTAAGTCTCTTTAATTTTTCTTCAATACTTTTATATATCTTTAGTATTTGATTCCACTGATAATCTATTTCTGCAAAAAGAACTGCTAATCGGGCTTCCATAAAATTCCCTCTTTTAGTACTTTTTTGCGGAAAAAACTTGGAGCTTTCTCTAATTCAATTACATCTACTTCTCTACCTAACTCGCTGCTGAGAAAAGCTACTGTGTAGAAAAGCTTGTTTGGCTCTAGTTTCTCGAAGGCAATATCTATATCAGATTGTATGCTATATTCTCCTGGACGGACTAAAGAGCCAAAAATATAAGCTTTTTCAAAAAATACTTTTTCTCTTAGCTTTCTTAAAACTTTCTTTGTTTTAAATAAAGTTTCTTGCCTAAGTCTTTCTCTTTTCAATAGCTCCTCTTCTAGTACTTTTTCAAAGAGAGACATTTAATTTAACCCGGTATTATATTTGCGAAAGCTAGCTAAAATTTTTAGTCACTGATTACACATAATCAAAGAAATGAGCCTTAAATTCAAACCCGTCTGGGCTGATTCACTTGGAGCAAAATCTTTCTCAACGCTCGTCGAGACTCCTGACGTAACTATTCTAATAGACCCTGGAGTAGCCATTATGCACGGGTCTTTTCCTGCTCCACCTGACCTTAAAGAACAGTGGGTTGAAGTAGGCTACGAGAAAGTAGTCGAGGCATCAAAGAAAGCTCAAGTAGTAGTAATAACACACTACCACTATGACCACTTCACAGACTTTGACGAAGTACTTTACAGAAACAAGACTATTTTAGCTAAATCACCCAACGAGTACATTAATGATTCTCAAAGAGGAAGAGCACTGAGATTTTACTCTAAGCTTTTTGGGCTAGAAGAAATTTCGCTCGATGAAGTGATGGAAGAGCCTGTTGAAAAAGAGTATCCTCATCCGCTCGAAGACCTGCCTCACGCAACTAGCATAGACTACGGCGACTATAGCCGTAGGAAAAAGGAGCTTTTAGAGAAAGGCTTCGAGTGGTTCAAAGGCCGTGTAAAAAAGTGGAAGTCCTATAAGCGTGTACCTGAACATGAAGGCGAAGTATTCAAGCTCTTTTTCGCTGACGGCAGAGAATTCAGTTACGGGAGCACTGTCATTAGATTCACTAAGCCTCTTTTCCACGGAATAGAGTACAGCAGAGTAGGATGGGTAATAGGAGTTGTAGTAGACTACAGTGGCAAAAAACTTCTTTTCTCATCTGATATCAATGGGCCTATAATAGAGGACTACGCCGACTGGATTATACGCGAAAAACCAAACATTTTACTGCTAGATGGTCCGGCTACATATACTCTCGGATATATGTTAAATCAAACAAACTTGAGGAGAGCTATCGAGAACATAAAGAGAATAATTACTGACGCGGCTCCAGAACTTATTTTTCTAGACCATCATTTACCGAGAGAACCAAAGTATGTTGAAAGAATACGTGAAGTATACGAGCTAGCAGAAAAAGAAGGAGTAAGAGTGATGACTGTAGCCGAATACTTTGGCGAAATACCCGTAGTGCTTAGAAAATAGCATAGAAACTAATTACACGGGATTTAGAGGAAGCGTTTAAGAATAGATCCACTAATGTTCATTTATTTTCCTTATTTCTATAGTAATTCGGTAACTCGTAAAGCTACTTAATATTTCCTAATTTTTGCTGAAAAAATGTCTATAGAAATTAATTTATTTTGAAGTATAGTAGAAAGCAGAGTAATGCGAAGTGAGTTAAAGAAAGAGCTCTTAAAGCTAGTAGGTATCTCTTTGTCGCTAGCTCTTGTCGGATTAATAGGGCTCTACATAGTTATTCCGCCTTACATAGCTAGCCTTGGAGGCAATATATTCCTTATAGGAGCTATTTACTCAGCTATATCAGTAGCACGAGCCTTGTCGAAAATAGCTAGCGGCCTTATAAGAGACCGCCTAGGCGATAAACCTGTTTTTCTTCTAAGTAGAGTGCTTTACGCTCTAGCTTTCCTCATACTCTTCCTATCAAGCAATATTTCTCACGTAGCTTTAGGTCTATTGCTCTCAGCTTTAGCGATGGGATTTGAGCTACCGGCATTCATGTCGGCTACAGCTACTATTGTTGCAGATACAGCTTTTACAGCAACTCTTTTCGGAGTAATACTCACTATTAGGAGTGCACCTGTAGTAGTAGCGCCTGTGCTCACAGGCTTTATTGCAGATAACTATGGAGTTAAAGCAGTTTTCTTAACAGGGGTTCTCCTATCGCTAGCAAGTTTTCTTCTCTTATGTAAAGTAAACATAGAGAAGCAGAAAACAGCTAAAGAAGAAACCATAGCAGGGAAGCCTATTTGGCAAAAAGAATTCATTATCTTAATGATTTCAACGTATTTTCTCTTCGCTTCCCTAGCAGCACTAGTCCCTATCTTCTCACACTGGGTTGTAGAAAAGCTGGGGTATAGCTATACGGTTTTAGGCTTAATGCTTTTAGCGAGAAACATTACTGCTTCTCTTTCGAGAATATATTCAGGCACTTTAGCTGATAGGCTCGGAGACCTAAATCTACTAGCGCTTGTAGGATTATCTAGAATAGCTGCTCTATTGGCTCTTTCCTGCGTAAAAGATCCTCTGGCACTGACCATAGCTTTATCGATGCACGAAGTATTTGTCGCGGCTCCTCCGAGAAACGCCTACATCTCCAAGATTATCAGTAAAGAAGACTATGGCAAAGCATTTGGAGCAATAGGGCTTGCTCAAGAACTAGGCCGGATGACAGGGCCTCTTCTGGGGGGATACGTTGCGCAAATATATTGCCACGAAGCAGCTTTTGTAGTTTTAGCGCTAATCCTAGTTTTCTACACGGCGCTAATACTGTTGCTCAAGTTTATTAGCAGAAGCAACTAGTAAGCAAACAGCTTAAGTGTTTGAAAGCTAGTTAAATATACAGGGAGGTACTGTTTTTCGAACGCTGAACGGTGATCACATTGAAAGTGGAGTCAGCAGAGCTAAACGGAAAAACTGTGCTTAAAATAGTTCTCGAAGAGGGAGAAGAAGCAATAATTATTTCTGACACGCACTTCGGGCTCAGAATAAAAGGTAATTATGCGACAAGTTATAGGCAGCTCGCAAAACTAGCCGAATACATTAGAGAAAAAGGCAAGCAAATAAAGCTAGTAGTACTCCTAGGAGACATTTTCGATTTCTGGCAAGCAGATGCTTCAGACTTAATGAATTCTTCTTATGAATTTATACGAGAGCTGATGAAGCTAGACGCTACGATAGTCTATGCAGCAGGAAACCATGACAGAATTGTAGCTAAGATAGCTCTGAGAAGTAGTAAAGGAGACATCTACGTAGTACCAGACTTTTTCTTACTCAAGTCAGGTGGAAAAACATTCCTCTTAATTCATGGACACCAATTTGACAGACTATTTCTTGCAACTAAAGGATTATGGAAAATACAGTCCTACATCTATACCCTTTCGGAAGCACTCTTAGCACTACCAGGTCCGCTAGAATGGGGTATAGCTATACTATCCGCCTTATCTACAGTGACATTAGTGTATGTCACGCCGCCGTTACCGCATCCACTGGACCTAATATTCTACTATGCTTCAGCAGTGCTAATTCTACCCCTCATAATACTAGTATGGAGAACACTACAAAGCAAGTTCTGGTACCTTCTAATAAAACCGCTATCAGCAAGTGTACTTAAAGGAAGAACTCGTGGAAAGACATTAGGTCAGCTAATTAAGAAAAAATCTTTCGTAAAATATATAGAATTCTATAAAAGTATAATAAATCCTTTAGACGGAATAATTTTTGGACACACTCACGTACCAGGAGTAATAAAGTGGAACAACCTACTAATTGCAAACACTGGAAGCTGGATACGTGAAAAAGAAGTACTCTGCAACACATTTATCAAAATATCAAATGGAGAAATTAAACTATACCAGTGGAAACAAGGAAAGGCTAAAAACATAGCTACTCTCTGAGCTTACATTAAGTAAGCTAAGCTGAAATAGTATTAGGAAATATAGGTGTTAGCAGAACATGTATCTTTGTTAAACAAGGCCATAAAACACATTTCTTTGTTAAACTTATATAAACTCGCCGGCCTCTTAATTGGTGTTAAAATGGAAAAGAAAGTCTTGACTTTTTACTATGCTTGGTACGGCACTCCCTGGGGTCCCGCTAGTAAGTGGCTTGGCTGGAATGCTGTTGGCTACAACCCTGATATAGTTGTATGGGGCAGGCGACAAATTGCTACAGCAGAGTATCCCTTGGATGGAGTGTATGATAGCTGCGACGAATATACTCTAAGAAGACATCTTCGACAAGCAGAGTTTACTGAAATAGATGGCTTTATATTATCGTGGTGGGGATTTGAACACTATTCACATAAAGCTCTATAGAAACTTCTCAATCTTGCTCCAAAAAACTTCATCACGATATACTATGAGACAGCTATGACCTTAAAGCTAAGAGATGAGAAAAGAGAGGCTGCTATTGAAAGAATTTATAGTGATCTTAAAAGACTTTTAGAGGAATATGCCTCGAAAGAATCTTGGATAAAAGTCGACGGCAAGCCGTTACTCGTAATATATATTGCAGACCAGTATTCAGTTAAAGAGTGGAAGTACATTAGAGAGAAGCTTGAAAAGAATCATGAATTCTTTCTCTTAGGAGACACTTTCGACTTAAACTACTTGGAAGTATTCGATGGTCTCCACATCTATACTCCAGTCCGCTACTCTAAGCGAGGAATACCACTAGAAGACATTTACCTAGAAGTTTCGAAGGAAATAAAGGAGAAAAACAAACTATTCGCTGCTACTGTCTGCCCAGGATATGATGATAGGAGAATTAGACAGCCAGGAATCTTTATACCGCGTGAAGGCGGCAGATACTATATTGACTGCCGGAAGACCTCTTTTAAAGCTGGTGCAGACTGGATACTAATAACTTCGTGGAATGAGTGGCTTGAAGGAACTGAAATAGAGTCTAGCCTAGAATACGGGTACAATTATCTCTACATAACAAAAATATATTCGAGAAAGTTTAAAGAAAGCTAGTCTTTTTTAGCTAACCATCTTAGTGTTTGAGCCCAGAATTTGCCGTAGTATTTCCATTTAATGAAGTTTATGCCCCAGTGCAGTACTGGATCTGAAGTAAACGCCATAACTCTTCCCTTACCGTATTCTCCAACAACTATGAACGGGTCTTCGTCATCCCCTATAACTGCTAATACTTTGGCGTTTTCTTTTGGCTCGACTTTATTGTAGCCTAAGAACGGTGGACAAGTCTCCCACGGCAGGCCTCTAGTAACTGGATGATCTTTATCGATGACTTTTACGAAGGCTCCATCTGGGGCTTCAACGCGGTCATCAAGTTTACTTATTTTCACTGGAAGAACTTCGGCTACAGGAGTATCGTACCATGCTCCTTGCCCGAATCGCCCTGAGAAAGAATACCAGCCACCGCCCATCAAGAGGCCGCCTCCTTCTTCAGTGAATCTTTTAATTAGTTTTAGCCTATTAGGCATTCCCACGTACTTATGTTTCTCAAGTAACTCGACTTCTCTAAGCTCTTCTATAGGGAAGAATTCGGGGTAGAAGGCTAATACCTCACTAGACACATCACTTAGAATTATTACGTCGTATTTCTTTAAGTCCTCATATTTTCTTGGAAAACGTCTGTAGGCATCTATTGAGTGAATATAGTCAAAGGATATTTCTGGGTCAGTCTCTTTGACAGCATTTATAAGGTAGTGGCTCCAGTCTCGAACGTACACGTCCTTTATCTCGATAATAAACGGCGACTCGAATATTATAGGACCGATAACGACACCCGCGTCTCCGGCATATAGCACCTTAATCATGTTTTCACACTTCTAGTAATTGTCTAGTTTTATTAAAATAATTATTCTAACATATAGAAAATCGCTTGTGAAAATACGAGTCAAATAAGTAAAGATACAGAACGCTACGCTAAACTAAAGCAGAGTAGAAAGAAGAACTTTTAAGGAAATAAGTCTCAGTTAAGCTGTACGAAGTACTAGTAGAAGCAATATTGCTTTACTGAGAGAATATATATGAATTAAAACTATTTAAGTAAGAACAAGTTACTTGATATAACTACTTATAATAAAGATCCAATTCCTGAGAAAATAGCAGACTATGCTATTAAAACCAGATTATTTTAATTCTTCATAAATTTATAAGTTAAAAGAAGCACTCAGCTTAACTTTTCTTTTCTTTGTCCTCTTGAATATTTGTGAATTTAATTAATTTACTGCTATATGTTATTTCTTGATTAAAAGCTCGTATACTTTATCTATTCTTTTGTTTGTTTCATCTATTCTTCTATTTATATCGTCGATTTTCTTAGATAACTCTAAGTGAATTAAATCTATTCTCTTATTAATATCATCAATTTTCTTCGAAATCTCTAAATAGTTATTATCTATTCTTTTATTAACCCCATCAAATCTACTGTTTACTTCAATAAATCTCTTGTTTACTTCGCTACGTAGATTGTTTACTTCATTATTTAGTTCTCTTATTTCGCTTCTGAGATCACCTATTTCTCTATACATTAAATCCAAGTATAGTAGGAGTATTTCCTCAGCAGTAAGCTTCTTACCCTTCTTAACCTTATTTAAAATAACCTTAGAAACTTCAGCTAAAACAACAGACAAAACCTCCTCACTCAAATACCAAGCCCCAATAAAAACACAAAATTCAAAATAATAAATCTTTCTTGAGTAGAGACTCTACGTAGAGAGTGCTATCAAGTGAAGTTTTTGACTAGAGACTCCACGCTCTATGCTTGAGAGCAAATAAGCTAGAAAGACTTAAATCATAGCACAAAGAGATGATTAAATTTGACGGCACTAGTAATAAAGTCAATAAAAATAAACCTAGGTATTATTACTACTATTATGCTATGATGAGAGGTAGAGACGCTTGAGCTATGATGAAATGCCCCGTTGCTGATTTATCCGGTAATTTCTTCTACTTCCTTGCGCCCCTCCTCGAGCTCTCTAGCTTGTTCTTCATCAAGTTTAAGTAGTAAGGCTAAGAACTCCCCTACATGAGTTTTTTCTTCTTTAGCAATATCAAGGAGAACTTTCTTTATTTTCTCATTACTCGTCATAGCTGCTAGCTGCTCATAAAGACTAATAGCGTCTAATTCAGCAATAATACCTAGCCGCAAAATTTCTTTATCAACGTCTTCTTTACTCACTTTACTTAAATCAATAGGTTCTTTTGACAACACATATAACACTGTACTACAAGCTACTTATATGTATTCAATATAATGCAGAAGTATTACTATTGAAGCAGAAACAAGCATTAACAGCATCTTAAAAGTCTATTCACTTAAAATCTTTTCGAGTTCACTATAACACATTATTTTAAACTCTGGGTTTATTTCTTGAACTATTTCCAAGAATTTTTCATTACCTAGTAGCCTGTGAATATCTTCGTCTCCTGTCAATAGAATATTAGCATAATTTATGGTTGCTGAAAGAATAAGACAGTCTATGAAGTCGTTCAGCAGTTTTCTTAGTTCTAAAGCAGTCAGTAGCACATAAGTATCGTGTATAGGGATCTTATGAACTCTATCATCATATAAAAGAGACCTTATACCTTTAATTACTCTTTCAGCTCTAAGAAGACTCGATGCAACATATTTAGCTCCCTTAGCTAAAATTTCAAGGAGAGTAATTTCGCTCATCAAAATGGTACACTTTTCGTTTATTAAATCTACAACAATATTACCGGAAAATTCTTTACAGAAATTCCTGTTACAGGTAAAAAGTAGGTCGTATCTAGCAAGATTTTCATGATTCAGCTTCATGTGAAAGCTTTTTCCTAAACCTATGAAACCCTTCTAAAGTT
Organism: Thermoprotei archaeon; assembly: GCA_003649445.1. Next base: position 32,360 of record QMRV01000019.1, read on the forward strand.
ATTTCTACTTCGCAAGGCTCCTTAAGGACATCTTCTATACTTGGAATAGGCCCAACAATAAGCCTCCCTTTCTCAACTCTATAAATTACCTTCATGTGAGGTCTGAGACCTAACTTTTCTCTAATTTCTTTAGGAGGAAAAAGCTCTCCTCTCGAGCCCACTCGACCAATAGCAATCAATTAGATCCACCAAGTAACAATACTATTGCTCAAATATGTAAAAGTTGTTTAGTTAACCGGATAACACTGTATTCTAGAATACTTAAACTTAGGCACTAGTCCAGTCCAAGAGGACTCCTATAACTCTGTCTTTTTCTTTTCTCAGCAACTCGTAAGCTTCACCCGCGTCTTTGAAACTTAACTTAACTGATATAAGGTCCTTAACATTGAGGCTTCTCATTTTAAGAAGCTTAAAGAACGTTTTTATCTCGTCCTTGAGAGTCCAGTAGTATCTAAAAGATTCTACTTCAGGCACTGTAGACACGTGTGCCCCTATTACATGAAGCCCTTTCCTATGAATATCTCTATAGAAATCTACAGTAGTCTCGCCTCTACTACTCCCAAGCAAAACTACTCTACCTAACTTTCTCGTAAGCCTGAATGCTAGATTTACAGCTTCGGGGCTACCGGAAGCCTCTATTGTGAGCGAAGCTCCTTTACCTTCGGTTAACCTAAGGATCTCTTTTTCGACGTCTACTTTAGAAGGATTAAAAACATAATCTGCTCCCAATTTTCTCGCTAACTTAAGTCTTCCCTCATATAGGTCTAGCCCTATTACAGGCATAGCACCACTAAGTTTTAAAAGCTGAACCGTAAGCTGGCCGACAAGCCCTAATCCTATAACTAAAGCAGATTCACCTATCTCAACTCCCGCTTTTCTAACGCCTTGTAAACATATTGCTCCTAAAGCAAAAAACGATGCCTCCTCGAGACTTAAGTCTTCTGGCACAGAAAAACACTTTCTCTGCACTCACTGTCACATGAGATGCATGAGGGCTCCTAAACACTACTCTAATTCCTTTCATTTAAACTCCCTAAAAGAACTATTCTTCTTTACATTTAATTAAATTTCAAGTAAGCATTTATTAAAGTCTCAGTAATACTCCTCTAAAACTTTTTAAACTTATAACCCCCATGTAGCTCATTTAAATAAACTCTAATGTTTATTACTTTTAAAAGTATTCTAGTTCTTGAAATTTTTGAGAACTTTAATAGAGTAATTTTGTTTTCTGTTGACAGTCCAATGAAGGAGATTTTCAACAAGTATTATAATTATCTGGTTTAGAACAAAGAGAAAACTATTTTCGATTGAAGATTCTCGAAGATAAAGCTTGTGAAGTAATTTTAATGCGACTAAAGTCATTTAAGTTAAATTTTTATTTCACCTATGTTTAAGTAATGTGATGACCACCACAAAAGGCAACTTTTTGCTTGGAGTAATAGTTGGCTTTATTCTACACGCAGTATTAAGTGGTCCTTTACCGCTTATAGGAGACTTCATAGCAGGGCTTATTGCAGGCTTTATAGCTGGAGGCGGAATGGGTAGAGGTGCTCTTGCAGGCTTCTTAGCGGGTATACTTGGAAGTCTTATTCTCGCAACACTAGTAGCAATTCTTTTCCCCGTTTCTCTTAACAATAGTAATTCCTCCTCTAGCTCCCTATGCACCTCATGCTGGAATAGGATTAGCTTTACTAGTAGTCGTTCTTTCGCTCAAAGGAGCTCTAATAGGGCTTGTAGGAGGAGTATTAGGAGCAGTCATTAGAGCAAAAAGCTAGCTCTGCTAGCTTTTTCTTTAACTTTTATTTTAACTCCTAGAAGCTCTAATATTTTATTTAAATATTCTTTTTCGTTTATTTCTCCTTTAACAAGCATTTCTGTGAGTTTATCGAATTCTTTTCTAGCTTCTTTAGGTATAGGTGGAAGACCTGTAGTTTCTTTAGCTATAAGTGAGGCTATTTCACAGGCAATAGGGTCGTTTTTATTAAAGTATACTTCACCAGTCTTGAGATCTACTAGAAGTATGTGAGAGTTAGGTAGAATAAATGACTCTACTTCCTCTATACTTTTCTGATCCCAGCCAGTAGGAGAAGCTAATATGAGTACATACTCTATATCTTTTCTAATTCTCTTCTCTATAGCCTTAAGGGCTTCAGCTTTAGCTAGAGGCTTGTGGTCTATTTCATTGTAAAAGAGTTTTTTAAGTCTAGAGTAAGTAAGCACATATATGGCGAACTCTTTTTTCCGGAAAAAGCCTCCCATGTAATAAATAAATTCTAGTAGAGTGTTTTCGGGAAGCATACTTAATTTCTTTTCATTAATAACTTCTCTTTTTGCTTCTAATTCTTTTCTAATAGCTTCTTTTTCTTCCTTAGATAAATCTATTCTCTTATAACTTAAATTAACTTCTCCCCCTAGTCTGGGTCTCCAGTACTTAAAAATGTTTTCAACTTTTGTACAGAATTCTAGCTGAAGTGTTCTGGCTAAGTGGATATCTGTAGCCAATAATATTTCTTCTAGAGTAGCCGGCCTTAATGCAATATAGCTACCTCTATCTTCTGTAACAGTCGCTATAGGATGTTCAAATATAATTGTTACTTCTTGTCCTTTAACCTCAATTTTCTTCCAAGGTATGTTTCCTTGAATAAAAACTGGCTTAGAGTACTTCTTTATCTCGGGAAGCTTTTTCCCTACAATATATTTTCCTACTAAATAGCCTAATCCTGCTGAAAAAGCACTTTTGAAAAATAGGTCTATGAGAGAGTTATAGTCTGTTTTCTCCGCTTCAATAGGCTTTACTTCAATTACTTCTTCTTTAAGCAGTTTCTCCCAAGTGCTTCCTCGAGGATCTCTGTATATTACTTTAGTTGAAGGTAGTGTATGTGAACCAGAGGGCAAGTATATCTTATACTTAAGTACTTTTTCTTCGCCGGGCTTGAGTACACCTCTCCACTTGTACTCGCCTTCAATTTTCATACCTTCTATAGGTTCTACTACACTTACGCCAAGAGCAGTTGTACCTACATTACGAAGAATAATTTCTACTTCAGCTGGTTTTCCTTCTATAATGTTTTTAGACTTAACTCTACGCACTACTTCAAGCATAGGTCTATACGGCTTAACCTTAATCTTAAGTAGCTTTGACTTTACGTTAATTCTTTTGCCGTCAGAGAAAGTTGCTTCAGCTACAATAGGTCCTATAGTAGCTTCTCCTGTTTTCTCGGCTACAGCAGGTATTTCTAGTGAGTATTTTTCGCCTGAAGCAAGATATACAGTGTAGCTCCTGCCTTTTGGAAAAGATACTCCGACTCCCTCTAAGCTCAATATTACTTTAGCTTCTCTAAAATAGTTGTTTACAAGCAGACACGATATTTTTGCTACTTCCTCTTCAAATACTTCACTTTTATCTGCTTCAATTAGAATTTCCAGCATTGGAGTTTCTTTGCCTCCGCTTAGAACTACTTTTAGTTTACTTAGTCTTCTATCTATTTTGGCTAAGATATCTTTGCGGTGGTGTGGATATAGGTCTGCTGAGAGTACTTCGCTACGGAGTTTTGACAGAAAATCGATATACTTTACTAAATCTTTTCTGCTATAATTAGCTTTAAGTTCTTCAGCAGACAGCACTTCAATAAACTCCGTTTCTTTAAGCTTCCTATAGTATTCGACTGCAGTACTAATAGGCGATCTTCTGTACAATTTTTCACCTTAGCTGATCTTACTTAACTTCAATTCTATTTCAATGAGCCTTTGTTTATATATTCTTACAAGCGAAGTGTATAGAGAACTAGATATTCGTCTTTCCATAAATGCTTTAGAAAGGTCTCTAATCATTTTCAAACAGTATGCTTTTTCTCTATATAAATCTAAGTAATATTTAGTTTTATTTGCTAATATCTCTAAATCATTTTCATTAAGCTTTAATCCGCTTTTAGAAGCAATGTCTTTTAGTAGATTCTTTATCTCATCTAAAGAAATTTCACTGAATGTATCACTTTTTTCTTCTAGAGGGAAATACACTATGCGAGGGGGAACTTCAGCTTCAACTACTTGAGATTTCTTGCCGAGAATTAAGCCAAGTATAAATGGAGCTAAAATAGCCCACTTTTCACTCAAAGTACCGTCCCCCTATTTCAAGAATACTTTAGTTTACTTAAATTCTTTTTCCAGTAGCCAAAGATCCTTTCTCTTTACTTCAGCTATTAGCTTAATATTTCTCTCAAGCACTTAAGTTAAATAAAATTGAGTAGCTTCTAGTGCGGGCTTTTACTTAAGAATTCTAGCTATTTCTTTTGGGTAGCTGTCAAGTAGGCTTTTTGAGCATACAGTTCTCTTAGACGCTGTTCTATTTGAGTTAATCTCTCGTTAATTTTCTTGAGTTTTTCTTCATTGAATTCAAGTAAAGCCATTTTCTTTAACTCTATTCTAGCTTCTTCGAGAGCTTTGATCTCACCTTCAATCATTTTTAGCTCAGGTAGAGCTGCTGGCTGCTGAGAAGACCGTGAAACTATGGTATGAACTTGAGCTACTTGAGGCTGCTGTGCAGTAATAGTCATTTGTCTTAGTATCTGAGCTATTTTCTTAGCTAGCTCATCTTCACTTACAGCTGGCTGGACGGGCTGAGGTTCTACTGTCTGCTGAAGTTTTCTTACTTCCTGTCTAACAGCCTCGATAAGCTCTTTTTCATCTACTCTACTTCCTCCTCTGACTTTTTGAGAAATTATGTTAACTAGCATAGGGTAAAGCGAGTGGTAGATGAAAGCATAGTAGAGTCCTCTCGCGCTTTCTGTGCCTAAAATTTTAATGATTTCTTTTGCGACTTTATCCCATGGAATTTCTTCACTCATAATTATCAGTAAGTAAATGTAGTCTAAATGCTAATAAATTTTGCGTGAAGAAATAAGAGCTATTCTTTAATCGATTTCTTTTAAAAATACTATTCTATACAAATATTTTTCATTAAAGTATCTGAAAGTATATTGAACTTTGTGTACTATCTTTTTATGAGAAAACTAATTAACTATTAACAGTTAATTTAATTAATGAGTTTAGTTCGTGAAGTGACTTTAAAGGTTGCTGAGGCTAAACCATGGGATGTTGGCAAAAGCATTGCTAGGATAGACGGTAAAGTAATGAGTCTTCTTGGATTATCTGTGGGAGATGTTGTTGAAATAGAAGGCAAAAAGAGTACTGTAGCTACTGTAGCGTCGCCTTATCCTGAAGACTGGGGGCAGGGTATTATTAGAATAGATGCATTGCTGAGAAAAAGCGCTGAAATAAGTTTAGGTGAAGTAATTAAAATTAGAAAAGCGGTTAAAGTAGATCGCGCTAAAAGAATTGTTTTAGCGCCTCTTGAGGCGTCTCTTGAAGATATTTCAAGAGAATTCGTAGACTACGTTAAATCTAGGCTTAAAGCTACACCTCTTTGTCGGGGAAGTATTATTGAAGTACCCTTACTTAGAACTTCTCTTAAGTTTATTGTAGTCAGCACAGCTCCTCCAGGAGTAGTTCAGATAAGTGATGTAACTGAAGTCATTATCCGCAGGAAGCCGGAACAACTTGAGCTCACTATACCTAAAGTCACTTACGAAGATATAGGAGGCTTGGAGGAAGTAAAGTGCAAAGTAAGAGAAATGGTGGAGTTTCCCTTAAGATACCCCGAAGTATTTAAGCGTCTCGGTGTACAGCCGCCTAAAGGTGTACTGTTTTACGGGCCGCCTGGAACAGGTAAAACCCTTTTAGCTAAAGCTGTGGCAAATGAGTCTGGCGCCTACTTTATAGCTATAAATGGTCCGGAGATCGTAAGCAAGTACTATGGTGAAAGCGAAGCTAGACTCAGAGAAATATTTAAGGCAGCAAAAGAGAACGCTCCTGCTATAATATTTATTGATGAAATAGATGCTATAGCGCCTAAGAGAGAAGAAGTAGGCGAAGTTGAAAGAAGAATTGTAGCTCAGCTATTGACATTAATGGACGGGCTTGAGGAAGCAGAACAAGTAGTAGTGATAGCTACTACAAATAGAATAAATGATGTAGATCCAGCGCTCAGGAGACCTGGTAGATTTGATCGAGAAATATTCTTTCCGGTACCTGACAAAAAAGCGCGTAGAGAAATACTAGCTATACATACGAGAAACATGCCTCTAGCAAAAGATGTAGATCTCGACGAAATTGCGGCACTTACTCACGGATATACGGGAGCAGACCTTGCTGCACTGTGTCGAGAAGCAGCAATGAATGCTCTAAGGAGAGTTCTGCCTAAAATAAATTTCAGTAAAGGCGAAATACCTCCAGAAGTTTTAGAGGAAATAGAAGTCACTCGAAGGGATTTCATGGAGGCACTCAAAGATATTCAGCCTACAGCTATGAGAGAAGTATACGTCGAAGTACCTGAAGTACACTGGGAGAACATAGGCGGGCTTAAAGAAGCAAAGCAGATGGTAAGAGAGGCTGTCGAGTGGCCTATTAAGCACCCGGAGTTCTTCAAGGAAATGGGCATAGATCCTCCCAAAGGAGTACTACTCTACGGGCCGCCAGGCTGCGGTAAAACACTATTGGCTAAAGCAGCTGCAACAGAAAGCGGAGCAAACTTTATTTCAGTTAAAGGCCCCGAGATTCTAAGCAAGTGGGTAGGTGAAAGCGAAAAAGCAGTCAGAGAAATATTCGCTAGAGCCAGACAAGTAGCTCCCTGCATAATATTTTTCGACGAAATAGACGCTATAGCGCCTAGAAGAGGCACTAGATTCGACTCAGGCGTCACCGATAGAATAGTTAACCAGCTTTTAACAGAAATGGACGGAATAGAGAAACTAGAGGGAATAGTAGTATTGGCGGCAACTAACCGTCCCGACATAATAGACCCAGCTCTCCTAAGGCCCGGTCGCTTCGACAGACTAATATATGTTCCTCCACCAGACCTTGAAGCCCGCTACGAAATACTGAAAGTACATACTAGGAGAATGCCTTTAGCAGAAGACGTGGACTTGAAGAAAATAGCTGAGCGAACAGAATTATATAGCGGCGCCGACTTGGCCGCCTTATGCCGGGAAGCAGCAATGACAGCGTTAAGAGAAGCAGGCAAACCTACTAAAGTACATATGAGGCACTTTGAAAAAGCAATGAAAGTAGTTAAGCCTAGTCTTAAGCCCGAAGACCTAGAGCGCTACGAGAAAATAAGAGAAGAATTAACGCATATGTTTACTTAGTAGAGTTTGATTAAGACTCGTTTTCCTTAAAGTAATTTACCCAAATTATTGGCACTAAACTATTCTATCGCGAAGTATATTAACTACAATGCTTAGTGAGTACTGTGGTGTCTGAAGACTACTTATCGAAACTCGACTCCAGTTTAATTCAGATACTTGAGTCTTGGAAACAGGGGGAAAAAGATAGCGAAGTAAAAGTATTCGTATACTGCGCTGAGGGATGCGAAGAAATTGTCTTGAGTTTTCTTGAGAA
>QMRV01000020.1 GCA_003649445.1 Thermoprotei archaeon
AGCTGAGCATGCGGAGCATTAAGAGCATTTTCGTGAGCGATAACAGGGAACTTAGCTATAGACTTCTGATCGACATTAAATTTCGTTAAGTATAGTCTGTAGAGAAGAGCATTTAGCCCTACAAATGTAGCGCCAGTAGAAACAACATATTCACGGTCTTCTGCCATAGCGAGAGCAAATGTCACCTCGCTCGTTAACTTATCGGTCATTTTTTCTACACCTACAACCAGCACTGTGTCATAGTATCCGGAAGCAACTGCTAGAAAAGCTTGATGAATACCCATTCCTCCTGAAGCGCAAGCAGCCTCTATTTTACATGCAGGAGTACCCTTTAAACCGAGACATGTTGCTATAAGAGATCCCAAGTGTTCCTGTTCTTGAAGAGCACCGCTCATCATATTACTCACGTAAATAGCGTCAACTCGATTTACTCCAGCATTGTCCAGTGCCATTAAGGCTGCCTCGACGGCTAACTCTCTAAGAGATTTCTCCCAGTGTTCTCCTATACGTGTATACCCAATACCAATAATAACGGGTTTTTCCATAATTACCCCCATTTTACATATTTATTTTTCCTCTGAAATAAAGATATGTAGAATAGTTGATGTATTTTCTTCTATTGATGTAATCTGATACGAGAGGAGCTAAATTGCGTTTCTCTTCAATAGCGTCTTGAACAACTATACTAAATGCGTCGCTGCCTGCGCCAGAGCCGTATGAGACTAGAAGAATACGGTCTCCCGATGTAGCTTTATCGAGAACAGAGGCTAGACCCATGAGAGAGGACGCGGCATAAGTATTTCCTATAACATTTGCAACTATCCCCGGCAGTATTTGCTCTTTCTTAAAACCAAGTTTAAGCCCTACTGATATAGGGAATTTTAGGTTTGGCTGGTGGAAAACAGCGTACTTAAAGTCGGATGGCTTTAGTCCTAGTTCATCCATAAGCATCTTTGCTGCTGAAATAATATGGTGGAAGTATGCTGGAGCACCTGTAAATCTCTGTGCATGTTGAGGATACACTTCGCTAGGCCGTCTCCAGAAATCAGGTGTATCTGTAGCATATGATAGAGAGGCTTCAATGTAGGCTAAAGTTTCGCTGGATTTGAGAGAAAAGATATACGCGGCTGCGCCACAGCCGGCAGTATACTCTAGTTCATCTCTTGGGCGTCCTTGAGCAGTATCTACGCCGATGGCTAGTGCGTATCGAACCATACTGCTTGCCACGAGAGCTATACATGATTCCATGGCTTCTGTGCCAGCTTTGCAGGCGAATTCTAAGTCAGCGGCAGCTACTTTAGGCGATGCCCCTATAGCTTCAGCCACAATGGTGGCAGTTGGTTTAACTGCATAGGGTTTACTTTCGGTGCCGAGCCGAATAGCTCCTATGCTGCTTGGATCTATTCGAGCTCTTTTGAGAGCATTTAAAGCTGCTTCTACAGCCATGGTAGCAGAGTCTTCGTCTAATCCTACTACACTTTTTTCCTCAATGGGCAACTTTCCGGTTCTTTTCCATACTCTAGCTATTTCTTTGGCTTTAATGCGGTACATCGGTATATACACACCGTAACCCGCTATGCCAACTTCACGTAGAGGCTTCATGCTCTCACTTCGTTAATTGTTGAAACATATTACGACAATAGACTAAATAAAATTTTCTGCTAATCAAAGTTTTAGACCAAATGACTTTATGAACTTCACGATTCTTTGATATTCTTTGAGAAACTCTTCACCTTTTTCTGTCACATGGTAATAGGTTCCTCTTTCATCATACTCCTTTTTAACTAATCCTGCTTTTTCTAAATCCGATAAATACCTAGTCAATCTATCATATGATAAATTCGCGTAAAGTAGTATTTTAGTAATACGACACTTTTTTTCTTTTTTAACTGCTTCAATTATTGAAGCATATATTTCAAGCTTAGAACGTCTACCTTTCCTCATTTTTCTCTACCTACTCTATACAATTGTATTGATATTATTGTAAAGGCAGCTAATTGAATAAGCCTCGAAAGTAGGTAAAATGAAAAGTTTCTAAAGCAAAGAAACATTAATCCAATAAAATGATGGAGAAATAAGAGCACAAATCCCGTGAAGATAAGTAGAGAAGGTCTGCTACCTGTTATCATTCTAAAGATTATGTAAAGTAGAATAGTACATGAAATTATTTCTGAGAGAGGATTTATTAGAAAGAATATAACTGCTTGAACAGCCTTTTCCATTTCTTCAGAAGAGTAGCTTATAGCAATAAGAAGATACGATAATGAAATTCCAATAGTGTAAATTAGTCCAAGGTTCTTAAACAAAATAAACTCTATTCTTCGTGGAGTAAGGAATGCAAGAAGCGCGACGGCACCCCTAATGGTAAAAATAGTTCCTAGTAGCAGAAAGCCTGCATAGAGAAACATTATACTTTTTAGTGCAGTTAATTTGTAAATCCTATAAGCGTAGTAAGCTATACAGATTGCTATAATTGCCGAGAATATGTCTACTATAGTAGCTACTAATGGTAGAGGCAGCATCGCTATTTCAACCATCAATTGAATAATAAATTTGCTAATTTATCTTTTCTCCCAATTGTTTGTCTAAATGTTTTTAAGCGAAAATTAACGGAAAATCGGGGCAAGTGAAGACAATTAATTTAAGTAATTTAGGCTAGAAAATATTAGTGATTAGGCATGGCGGTGAGAAAGGCTGTCATACTTGCAGCAGGATTAGGTACAAGGCTACTCCCCATAACAAAGGAATTGCCTAAAGAAATGCTTCCGCTTTATGTAAGAGAAGGGGATATGGTCTTGCTAAAACCAGTGCTTCAAGTAATATTCGAGCAACTTTATGATGCAGGTATAAGAGAATTTTGCTTTATTGTAGGGAGAGGTAAAAGAGCTGTTGAAGACCATTTTACTCCAGACTGGGATTTCCTGGAGTTTCTTGAATCAAAAGGGAAAGAGAGCTTAGCTGAAATGTTACAGAACTTCTATGAGAAAATAGAAGATTCTACAATAGTATGGATAAATCAGCCCAAGCCTCGCGGAACAGGTGAAGCGCTTTTGAGAGCTCGTAAGTTTGCTGAAGACGAGCCTTTTGTTGTCTGTGCAGGCGATAATTTGTTACTTACAAACCGACCATACATGAAAGAGCTCATAGATTTTTTCAGTTCTCATGAAATATCCTGTGCACTAGTTGTTAAAAAAGTTCGAGAACCTAGGCTCTATGGAGTAATTAAAGGAGAGGAAGTAGCGAAAGGTGTGTATATAGTGAAAGATATTATAGAAAAGCCTAAAGAGCCTCCTTCTAATCTCGCGAATACCTCTATATACGTATTTTTGCCAATAGTTTTCAAAGCGCTTCAGTTCATAAAGCCGAGTCCCAGAGGAGAGCTTGAGTTAACTAGTGCAATAGAGCTTCTCTTAAACTGGAATCTTCAAGTATATGCGCTAGAGGTAAGTGATGCTATATGGATAGATGTAGGAAATCCATCAAAATACCTGGAGGCACTTATCATGTCTCACCACTATGCTGTAAATAAAGCTAGCGACTTAAAACAGTACATGGAATATCTTCTAAGTACCCTTGTAGTACAGACTTAAGCCTATTTTTTACAGTAATATTTACAAACACTACTTTTACTCCTCGTGATGCTGCACGAACTGCTTCTTTCAATTTCAGAAGTATTCCACCAGTAACGTCAATATTTTTGCAGCCGACTTTATTTACTGAAAGCTTGCTTATTTCTCTTGTGGTAATTTTTCTGATTAACTTGTTATTAACAAATATTCCATCAACGTCCATCCCGTAAACTAAATACTTAGCTTTAAGTGAAATAGCTATTATTCTTGCAAGAGTATCGCCGGAAACTACTGCAAAACCGCGACTATAATCGAGTACGATGTCTCCGTGCAATAGTGGAATATAACCATTTAGTAGTAAGTGCAGCACTGGATATAGATTTATGTAAGCCAGTTTTTCATCAACAGTTCTAAGAATAGTAGAAGGATGCAGTGGGAATGCAGGAATGTTCTTGAGTCTTAAATAACGTAAAATTATGTTATCAAGTCTTTCTACATACTCTTTTGTCTCAGATATTTCTACTAGTGACTTTCTATTAGCTAATTTAACCCATTTTGCTGCCTGAGGGTGTCCAAAAGATCCTGCACCATGGATAAGCACTAAGTTGATATTGTTTGAAGTGATTACCGAGGATATTTCTTCTGCTATGTTCTCTATAACACTAGTCCTGAGAATAGGCTTTTCTCCCTTAACAGTTATTGCCGACCCTCCAAGTTTTACTACAATTGTTTTACCGGCTAATATATTCTCCCTGAGAGAACCCAAGGTGAGACCCCTGTTCTATATTCTATTTCAATTCTTCTCTCTCTTATTTCGATTTTACCGATATTTATTGGCTTAATCTTTTTAGTTTTTAAAAATGTTGTACAGTAGTTTCCGCTGACAAAATCTTTGTCACAAAGTATGGCGTAGAGAAGCGGTATATTTGTCTTAATGCCTTTAATTACGTATTCTTCAAGAGCTATTTTTAGGCGATTAATTGCTTCAGTTCTAGTCTCTCCCCAAGCTATGACTTTGGCTACAAGTGGGTCATAGTATGGGGGAATTTCATATCCGGGGTAAACGCAGTCGTCTACACGTATCCAAGGGCCCTTGGGTGGAAGGTATTCTTCTATAAGACCGGGCGACGGCGTAAAGTCACTTTCAGGGTCTTCTGCGTAAACTCTTACTTCAATTGCGCATCCTCTTGCACGAATATCTTCTTGAGCATAGCTGAGAGGCCTCTCTGAAGCTATTTTGATCTGCTCTTTTACTATATCCACGCCTGTGATCATTTCAGTTACAGGATGCTCTACCTGTATTCTAGAGTTCAGTTCCATAAAGAAGAACTGCTGTGTCTCGGGAACATACAAGAATTCCACTGTTCCTGCACTGACATAATTTATTAGCTTAGCAATTCTGACAGCAGTTTCACATATTTTTATTCTTAGATCATCGTCTAGTGCAGGTGAAGGAGATTCTTCTAAAACTTTCTGAAATCTTCTCTGGATGCTGCATTCTCTTTCAAATAAGTGTATGACGTTGCCGAATCTATCTGCAAGTATTTGGACTTCTATATGTCTTGCGGAAGGAAAATATCTTTCCAGATATAGTTCGCTGCAGCCAAAAGCCGAGGACGCCAGCTTAGAGGCTATCTTAAAGTTTTCCTCTAGTTCTTCTCTGTTGTTGCAAATGAACATTCCGGTTCCACCGCCGCCGAATCTAGGCTTCAATATTACTGGGTACCCTATTTTTTCAGCTACTTCGATCCCCTCCTCTATATTAGTCACAGGCTTAAATGTCCCGGGAATAACAGGAATAGAGTTTTCTTTGAGAAAAGCTCTTGCACCTACTTTATCGCCTGAAAAAAGGTGAACTTTCGACGGAGGCCCTATGAAAATTATCCCTTCCTCTTCTAAGCGCTCAGCAAACTTGGGATTCTGTGACAAAAAACCGTATCCCGGATGGACTGCGTCAACTTCTGCTTTTTTAGCTACCTTGACTATTGCCTCAATATTCAGGTAGCTTTGCAACGGATCGGGTGGGCCAATACAGTAAGCCTCGTCAGCCAACAATACGTGTAGTGAACTTTTATCTGCACTTGAGTATATAGCTACGCTTCGAATACCTATAGTTCTAAGACTCTTGATAATACGTACAGCTATCTCGCCCCTATTAGCAATGAGCACTTTCCGTATTTCCACTTTAGTCACCCTATCTCTGCTACAGCAGAGCCGCTTTTAATAAAGTCTCCTTCCCTGACGAGAATTTTTTTGACTACACCATCTTTGTGAGAGTATATTTCAACTTTAGTTTTCATAGATTCGAGAACCGCGATAACATCTCCTTTCTTAACAAAAGATCCTTCCTTTACCTTAATCAAAATAACTTTGCCAGAAATAGGTGAGACAACACACTTTCTGGACGATATCCCGGAGGGCCTTTGTTTAAGAAATCCTTTAAATTTATTGGAAAAACTCTTCGGTCTGATAAGTGATTTAGAACTGAATGTAGAGCCAGTAAGAGAATACTCTATCTCAACATCTATAACTCGGTCTCCAAGAAAAACTTTGAACCTTTTTCTCATTAAATCACCTTAGTTAAGTCTAAGGATATTCTTCGATTTTAAGTTCGTATACTTTTTTCTCAGTTCTAATTCTTACTACAGTAGAATCCTCCTGTGGAACAAGTTCTATAAAACCTTTGAAAATCCTACTTTTGTTGGAAGATGATTCGTCGGACAATATCCGCAGTACGGCATTTACCTTCAATGCACTGTTTGCTTTAATACTGCCCGAGATATTTAGTTTTTCAGGCATTACCATCTTAAGAGCCATAATGACACCCTTTGTCAATAGTCGAATTGTTGTTAAGCTACTGTCGAAAGGATATTTAAGCTTTATTTCATACACATATAATATGGTTATAAAATAAAATAGTTATATATCATAATAAAAACAAGAAAAATGTTAAATATAAAAATATTGCCGAAAAAATTATGATAAAGTAAATGGCTTGTAAAAAATACATGGAATTTAATAATTCATATAGGAATTTATGCTTATTTATCTAATACAGAATAACCTTTATCGTTTTTAAATAATATAGAAGAAAATACTAGCAAAGGTCAGCTCGTCGTGAGGTCTTCATCTGTCTAGACTGGAGCGGCTTCCATCATCCCTTTTAATCAACGAGTAGGTGTAAATAAGTCTTTCTTTAATGCTCTTTTTTCTTCTTTTCTCTTATACCTAGTCTTTTCTCGAAGTATTCATCTATTTTCTTTCTAATGTTTTCTGGAATTTCTCTCTTGAAGGGTATTTCTTCCGCGTTAATCATTCTTTTTATGAATTCCTCTGCTAGTATGCCTGGCGCTAAAAATCCTTCAGGTCCTATATAACGTAGATCGTCGTCAACTGTATGCGCATATATGCCTCTTCCAGTTGAGCGGAAAATATTTAATGCAGGAATTCCTTTGTCTGCGAAAGGTGTTCCATCAGAGCTCATTATATCGTGTGCAACACTTACTCTTATGCCTAGTTCTTTAGAAAGAGCCTCAATATAGTTCTTCATGCTTTCCGGTCCAGTAGCTATAGCTGAGGTTCTGCCGATACTAGCTCCATGGACGTCAAAATTCACTACTAGCTTTATCTTCTCCAACTCATCTTTGTGCTGCTCGGTATAAGTCAATGAGCCCCTTAGTCCCAATTCTTCAGCAGCGAAGAAGGCTATTCTAATAGTTCTTTTAGTATCGATTTTTGAAAGTACTCTAGCGAGCTCAAGAAGTATAGCTGTTCCACCAGCATTATCTAGAGCACCTACTACACCGTAAACGCTATCATAGTGTGCGCATAACAAGATTATTTCATCGGGGTACTTACTGCCTATTTTCTCCGCGATAATATTGTATGATGTAGTCTTAAATTCTCTCTGAAGTAAGACTACTCTAGCTCGTTTAGCTCCCGACCTAACTAGCCTAAAGCAAGTATCGTATGTGATCTTAACTATAGGGCATGTTCCATGTCTCTTCCACTCATAGGGTATTTCTACATGTGAAGGCTTGCGTGCAGGAGATTCTTCTGAAGAAACTATAGCTGCCGGCTTGAGTTTTATAAGGTCTTTGTATAACTCCAAGTTGACTGAAGTAGCGAGAAGAAGAATATGGCCTTCGCCTTGAGGCCAAAATCTCCTACCTCCATCTTCAATATATTTTAAGTCAGCTTCAATACCTTCCTCGGGAGTACATCCAGTAAAACCTACTCCAGCGCACTCCACTTTTTCCCTAAAGGGGGCAATTACCTCGAATTCTGCTTTCTTTATCTCGTATGTATGTACTTCAAAGGCTTCTTCCTTTACTTCGCAGCCATATTCTTTAAGAGTACTAACTATATACTCTCTGGCTCTTTTTTCGCCGTCAGTGCCAGTAAACCTAGGGTAAGCTAAGTTTTTTACATGTTCGTACGCCTTATAGGGATCAAAGGACATGTAACTCTAAACAGTAACACTGAATATAAGCTCTTCGAGACACTATTCTTCAGAAAATTCTTAAACGCACAGTATTTTTTAATGCAGTGACCCTAGCTAAGCTCTTGGCACAATATATCTATGAGAACTACAGAGAGTCTGTAGAAGAGACTGCTAGAAAATTGTCTAGCTTAAGTCCGATCGACCTTTTAGTTTTAACTATTCTTTCACATAAAACTACAAGCATAAACACTATTAAAGCGTATAATAATTTAAAGCAAGTAATAGAGATAAATGCCGAGACAATAGTTAAAACACCTTCAGAAGTAATAGAAGAGGCTATAAAGGTTTCAGGTTTACAGAAAGTAAAGACTAATAGAATAAAAAAGGCTTGCGAATACATTCTCAAGAACTTTAACGGTAATCTAGACTTTATCAGAGATATACCGACAGATGAAGCGAGAAAAATACTACTTCAAATACCTGGAATAAGCTACAAAACTGTAGACGTTATACTATTATTTTCCTTTAATAGGCATGTAATGCCTGTAGATGTTCACATAGCTCGTATAGCTTTTAGAACAAGCCTATCAGATGGACGTAGAGATTATGAATATATAAGGCAGAAAATAGAGAAGTATTTTGCTAAATATGATTTTAAAATAATTCACTTAGGTTTAATCGAGTACGGTAGAAAGATATGCCGGGCAAGAAAACCTAAATGTTCTATTTGTGTCGTTAGGGAGTGCTGCAAATATTATTGTTCTTTAGTTAAATAGTCTAAAGCATTTTTATAAGTATTCCATATAGCCTTAACAGCGTCCTTAAATGCCGCTTTTTCTTCTTCAGTTATTTCGATCTCTATTCTTGGACCTATATTTCTTCCAACTACCACTGGCCAACTTACGTGAACAGGGTCCTCAGTTATACTTGGGTCGTGATATGATGTAGCTATGGAAAGTATTTTTCTCTCATTAAGAGCTATACTTCTGACAACCTCGGTAAATGCTCCTGCAGGACCATAGGATGTTCTGCCGATACTCGAGATTATTCTTCCACCAGCTGTTTTCACTCTCTCTGAAACTAGCTTCTTATCTATTGTCTTACCGGTCTTCTCCAAGTAGTCTTCGAGAGGTAAACCATCTATTCTAACAGAAGACCATAGGGGAACCATAGAGTCTCCGTGCTCGCCTACAACGTAACACTCTACACTTGTTACTGGTACTTTAAGGTGATATGCTATTTCGGCTTTGAATCTAGCAGTATCCAGGGCGTTACCTGTGCTTATTACGAAGTCTTCTTTCGAGAACTTCTTGAATACAGAAGCCATAGCGTCAACAGGATTTGTTACAATAATATATTTAGCTCCCGGATTCCTGGAAGGCAGAGTTTCGGCTAACTCTTTCATTATTTTAGCGTTTTTACCTGCTAATTCTCTTCTACTTACCTTGGCTGTCTTCCTCGGAATACCGGCTGTTATAATAAATAAGTCGACGCCAGAAATTTCTTCCGCTTTTTCGTATTCGAATATCTCTACATCTCTTCGAAGAGCGGCTGCAGCATGTCTTAGCTCCTCTGCTACTGCGTGGAGAACTTGAGGAACTACGTCCATTAAATGTAGTTCCTCAACGTATTCTTCTCTTAGCAGAGAAAAGGTAGTCGCAGACCCTACTCTGCCTACACCGATAATTCCTATCTTCACAAACCTTTTGCACTAAAAGCAGATATATGCTTAATGCTTTACTCAAGTCGCTTTCTAAACCATTTAATGGTGTTCAGTAAACCTTTCTCTAATGGAGTTCTGGGCTTCCACCTTAAAAGCTCTTTTGCGAGCTTTATTGAAGCATAACTTTCTCTAATATCGCCAGGCCTTGGTTTCTCATATTGAATCAGAAGGTCTTCTTTCTCTGTAAGCTTTAAAACAAGTCTCGCAAGCTCGATAATCTTAGTAGGCTTTCCAGTACCGATATTTACAGTCACTACAGGTAAGTCGAAGTCTCTTTCAATGGCCTTGACGATAGCTAAAACAACGTCTCTAATGTATATAAAGTCCCGTACTTGATTGCCATCGCCGTGAATAATCAAGGGCTGGTTTCTTAAAGCTCTTGAAATAAAGATAGAAATTACTCCGGCATATTCTCCGCTCTGACGAGGACCATATACATTGAAAAGTCTTAAAATAACTCCTTTCATATCACAACTTGAGCTAAATGCATGAATATATGCTTCGCAAGCTACTTTAGTCGCGCCATAGGGATTCTTAGGTCTTAGTGGATGATCCTCCTCGATGGGAAGCTTTACAGGTTCGCCGTAAACGGCCGCCGATGAAGCAAAAATAATTTTCTTAATAAACTGTCTCTCCATAGCTATAAGCAGATTAAGTGTGCCAGAAACATTAACCTCATGATATCTCTTAGGCACGACAACGCTTTCCTCAGCACTAATTAATGCAGCTAAGTGAACCACGCAATCAACATTCCTAACTACTAAATCTAAAGGCTCTTTACTAATATCTACTTTAAAGAACTCTAATCTAAGGTCTTTCAAGTACTTTGGAGGATCCCTTACATCGAGCGCTCTCACTTTGTATCCTCTCTTGGTTAATTCCTCACATAACCATGATCCTATAAAGCCACAAGCACCAGTAACTAGTACACGCACAGAAGAGAGGAACTCTTCTCGATTTTAAATTTATCTAAAATAACGCAAGGTCTTCTCCATAAAGTTTTATATTCTATAAAAACGTTACTCGTCTACTGAATAATATATATTCAAACTGTAGATAAATAAAACTATTAATGGGCCGTCTATTAGTATCATTAACAGTATCTTAATTAAAATAGAGAGCTTAAAAACTTTTGCTGTTATATCTATATGTGTGAAAAGAAGTGCTATGACTGCAAGATAAGTCAACACTGCTGCAGTAAGTTCAAGAAACTTGGTAATTTTTCGCATATAAATATTATGTGAAGAAAAAAGTATAAATTTATAGGAATATATGCTTGAATATTTTCGTGCTCTATTTTTGCTTACAGCTAATTATTAATAACAAGAATATTGCTTCCACTGCATTAAGAATCTTCTTCGTATGTGACAGTCTCCAGCGTTCAGCAATATCTACGCTTTTCACTCTACTTAAGGAAAAACGATTAGGGGGTCTCTTACTAGAGTTATGCTACGCTAAAATATTTATTGAATTCTAAAAATATAGCAATTAGCTTAATTAAATATCAAAGTATTTTAATAATTTTAAGAGTAGATATAATAGCTAGGATTAGAATTGTAAGAAGCGTTTGCAGGTATTTCGGCTTTGTCTTTAAAGAGATTCTTCCTCCTATTCTTGCACCTATCATAGCATCTATTATAGTCGAAATTGCTGGTATCTGCATGACATTTCCACGGTACCAGTAAACGCATACTGCAACCGTGGCCATAAATACCGTTGAGAAAAGAGAAGTTGCAATAGCTTTACGGGCATCTAATTTCATCATTTTTAGAAAAAGGCGGAAAAAGCAAGCCGCCGTTTGCATCTTTTATCTCGGCAATTAAGTTCAATATAAAAGCTCCAAGTGATACCACTAAGGGGAAGGATTTATTCTCTTGTAGATCCTTGGAGCAAGCTTGTAAAAATACATCTCTAGTACTGTTGCTACTGAACTTAAGAGAAAGAGTATAGCCAAAATTACTCTAGAAATTATTCCTACAAGTAAAGTGCCAGCAAGCAAACCTATGCTCCCACCTACAATGATGTATGCACCTGTTTTTATATCAATATTCTTCCTATGAGTTAGCGCCCCAACTAACGATGAAAATGGAACTACAGCCAGATTTATTGCAAAAGTACTCAAAGGGGTATGCCTGAAAGTATTAATAGTGACGTTCTTATAGAACCTCCTCCAATTCTAAACATCTCACCCATGAAGCCTGCAAGTAAGCCTGTAAAGAAGCAAAGTAGAGGCAGTAAATTTACATTAAGCACCGACTATATTTTCTCTCTAATCAGAGCTATATTTCTTTCTACTAAATCTGAAGAAAACTACTGTAAGACTCAGTGAGATACTGCTGTTTGTTTAAATAAACTAAAATATTTTAATAGAATAAAAAATTATAAATAAGGCTCTACTCTATAGCGGCTCAATAATATTCCTCTTCTTCGAAGTAGTCGATTCTACGTGGTCTAGCCTTGGGTATTTTCTTGTTGAAGAGCGTCCACTCGAGGTTCTCGTCTTTACGTCCAATACCTAGTGCTTTCTCTAGAAGAATTCTTCTCTCAATGGATGCTACTAGGTGTCTTGTCTTTACTACAACATCTGGGTTGACGCTTATGCTGTCGATTCCGCATCTAACTAAGAATTCACAGAAGTCTGGGTATACTGATGGGGCCTGACCGCATATTGAGACAGTGCGGTAGCCGTAGGGTGAGTTGTGCGCTGCTTTTATTAAGTGTGCTATTGCTCTTTTTACTGCAGGGTCTCTTTCGTCGAAGTATCTTGGATCTATTTTGGGTAATATTGCGCTGTCTCTGTCTGTTCCTAGTGTTAGCTGTGTTAGGTCATTGCTTCCTATGCTGAATCCGTCGAAGTATTTTGCGAATTTATCTGCTAGGAATATTACTGAGGGTACTTCGGCCATGGCCCATACTTTAAAGTCTCTTCCGCTTTCAAGGCCTTCTTCTTTAAGTAGCTTGATGAATCTTTCTGCTTCCCATAGTGTTCTTACGAATGGTGCCATTACCCATACGTTCTTGAGGCCGTAGTCTTCTCTTACTCTCTTAATGGCTCTGACTTCTAGTCTAAATGCTTTTTCGTACTGTGGGCTGATGTATCTGCTTACTCCTCTCCATCCGATCATTGGGTTGTGTTCTTCTGGCTCGTACTTCTCTCCGCCCTTGAGCTGTCTGTATTCGTTTGTCTTGAAGTCGCTGAATCTTACTACTACTGGTCTTGGGTAGATTGCTCTAGCTACCATTGCTATTCCTTCAGCCATTTTGTCTACGAATTTCTCGTGCTGTCCTGTTTCAATTAGGTATAGTGGGTGCTCGCCAATGTAATCAGCCATAATGAACTCTACTCTCATTAAGCCTATTCCGTCGAATGGTAGATTCTTGTATTCTTCTATTTTCTCTGGTACGCCTAGGTTCATGTATATCTTGGTGCCTGTAGGCGGCTTGATTATGATTTCTATTGGCGGTAGTTTTTCTTCCTTCTTTTCTTCTTTCTTTGGTGCAAGTAGTTCTTGGACTATTCCTTCATATACTACTCCTGTTTTAGCGTCTACTGTATATTCTTGTCCTGTTTTCATTACTTTAGTTGCATTCTGTGTACCAACAATACATGGTATGCCTAGCTCTCTGCTTACTATTGCGGCGTGGCATGTCATTCCTCCTTCGTCTGTAACGATTGCTGAGGCTAGTCTCATGTAGGGTACCCAGTCGGGGTTTGTCATAGTTGTTACCAGAATGTCTCCTTTCTGCATTAGTTTGGCCGCATCTTCGACGGATAGACAGACTTTTGCTTTGCCTGCGGCGATGCCTGGGCTAGCTGGTAGACCTTTAACAATGACTCTCTTCTCAGTTACGACTGCTGTTGGAGCAGCTTCGGGAGCTGCTGCCTCTTTTACGCTCCATACTGTTTCTGGTCTGCTTTGTACAATGAATACGTTTTCTGGGAATGGTAGGTCTCTGTCTATTGCCCACTCTATGTCCTGAGGTCTGCCATAGTGCTGCTCTATCTTAATGCCTAGTTTTGCTAAGTACTTTACTTCTTCGTCAGTTAGGCATGGCTGTTTTCTTCTTTGTGGTGGTACTTCAGCATGTATTGTCTTTCCTGTCTTGGGATCTCTAATGTACTCTACTTTCTTTTCGACGATTCTTCTCTCGACAATTTCGAGTGTGTTTTTGTCTACTACCCATTCGTCGGGTGTTACTGCTCCGCTTACGACTGCTTCTCCGAGACCCCAAGAGCCCTCAATGACTATTTTTGTTCTGTCTCCTGTAACTGGGTGGAGTGTGAACATTACTCCGGCTGACCTGGAGTTGACCATTTTCTGTACAGCTACGCTGATCAAGACTTTCTCGTGAGCGAATCCCTTCTGCTCTCTGTAGAATATTGCTCTTGGAGTGAAGAGACTTGACCAGCATTTCTTGACTTTATCTATTACTTCGTCTTCGCCCCATACGTTTAGGTATGTTTCTTGTTGTCCGGCGAAGCTTGCATCTGGAAGGTCTTCGGCGGTAGCGCTGCTTCTAACGGCGACAGGAACTACTTTCATTTTGAGACGTTTGCATAGTTCGCGGTAAGCTTTTCTTATGTCTTCTTCTATATCTTTTGGCATTGGTGTTTCTTCAATTAGTTTTCTTATCTTCTTGCTTGCTTCCTCGTAGAGCTTTGGATTGCTTTTATCAGTTATTGTTTCTCTTATTATTTCATATATTTTGTCTTTAATTCCTGTTTCTTCTATGAATCTTTTGTAAGCGTAAGCACTTACAGCGAAGCCTGGAGGTACAGGTATTCCGGCGTTAATCATTTCGCCGAGGTTTGCACACTTGCCTCCTACTAAGGGGACGTCTTCTTTTCTAAGTTCTTCAAACCATAATATGGTCTTAGTCTCGCGTGAGCTCACGAGGTCACCGTGATGATGATGACACCTAGTTTATATTTGTTTCTCTATAGCCATAAACTTCAGCTTTTCTTGACTTTTTCTCTCAGAAGACAGCACTAGGTAGCTTAATGTGGTGTGCGCGGAAAATATTAGCGAGTAGGCTAGATGTAGTGTTAGAATGGCCTACGATTTCGAGTTAGATAGAATAATTAACTTTATTAAGGAGAGAAAAGCTAAGACTGTGCTTATTCAGCTGGCTGATGGGCTAAAGCAGTATGCTGAAGGGATCTGCAACGTTGTGGAGTCTAAAGCTGACTGCACCTGTATAGTGTCAGCAGATCCGTGCTATGGGTTCTGCGATGTTGCAGAAGACGAAGCGAAGAGACTTGGAGTAGATGTTATTGTTCATATAGGTCACTCTAGTTCTCCTCAAAGATTCTCCATTCCAGTTCTCTTTATTGAGGCATATAGCAAACTTGATGTAGGGAGAGCCGTAATAAGGGCTGCAGAAGTAGCTAAGGAAGTCGGGTTAAAGAAGGTGGGGCTTTGTGTTTCAGTACAGCATCTTAAAGAGCTCCCTAAAGCAGAAAATATTCTGCGAGAAAGAGGTCTCCAGGTTTTCGTAGGTGAAGATCCTCGGGGAGTGCTTAAGAGAGGACAAGTCATAGGATGTGATGTGACGACGGCTTTGTCTATAGCAGACTGTGTAGACGGATTTATTGTGATAAGCGGAGGTATTTTTCATGCTCTCGGAGTGGCTTTATTTACAGGCAAGAGAGTTATAGTGGCTGATCCCTATAGAGGGGATGCTAAAGATATTTCCAGTGAAGTAAAGAGGATCTTAGCTATTCGGTGGTATGCTATATCTAAGTTGAAGGATGCTAGAAAAGTAGGAATAGTAATTGGCCTTAAAAGCGGACAAATGCATTTAGCTCAAGCACTCAAGCTGAAAGAAGCTTTAGAAAATACAGGAAAAGAAGTAATGTTACTGGCGCTCCGCGAAATAACTCCTGAGGCTTTAATACCTTATGGCGGTATAGAAGTCTTTGTGATCGCAGCTTGTCCCAGAATACCCATTGATGATTACTCGAATTTTCATAAACCTGTATTAAATATTATGGAGGCGTACATGTATTTACAGAAATATATGGGAGACTACCACAAATTCTACAAAACTTCAGCTGCTCTTCTCAGCTGATTCTGCTTCCTCCTTCTTCTCCTTTTCTTCGAGTTCTTTTACTTCTTTTTCAAGTTCCTTTTCTATTTCCTCTATAGAAGGTGGCGGAGGAGTAGTTGCTAAAGTATAACCTATCCAAGCTAGAATTCCGAAGACGGCGTAGACGGCAATAAGCGCGGTTAGTTTAAGGAGAAGTTCTGATATCCATTTTTCAGCTAAGAAGAGTCCCCAGCCGTAGAACAGCATTACTGCAATAGATACTATGACTAATAGAACTCCTATTGCTTGGTCTTTAGACATTTCTTCACCCGTTTTTCACATTAAAACGAGTAATTTAAACCTTTTGTAAATAAGTTCTATACTCTAAGAGCTGTAGTTCAAGCCTTAGGTAAAGAATATATTCTACGAAGAATTAGTCAAAATATGTCTCTCAAGAGTCTTCCTTCGGGGAAGAACCCTCCATCTGACATCTATGTGATCATAGAAATACCCAAGGGGTCCTACATTAAGTACGAAATAGATGAAAAAACAGGAGCAATTATGGTCGACAGAATTCTTTACACAGCTATGATTTATCCATTCAATTACGGAATAGTGCCTCAGACACTGATGGAGGACGGAGACCCCGTCGACGTCCTTGTTTTATCTCATGAGCCGCTCTATCCAGGAACGGTTATCAGGTGCAGGCCTATAGGAGTTCTTGAAATGGAAGACGAGGAAGGTATAGACAATAAAATCATAGCTGTTCCTGTATCAAAGATAGATCCCCGCTTCGATGGTATAAAAGATATATCCGACGTACCCGAAGCCGAGTTAAACAAGATTAAGCACTTCTTTGAACACTACAAGGAGCTAGAGAAAGGAAAGTGGGTTAAAGTCAGAGAGTTCAAGCCACGTGAAGTAGCGGAGAAAATGATTGAAGAGGCGATAGAAAGATTTAAGAAAGAGGCCAAGTAGCTACATCACAGTGATGAGGTTTCTGGTCGGGTTATTGATGCCCGTAGGGCCCTTTGCTGATTTTTATTAATTTATCAAGGTCAAGGAAAATGAGGCGTGTTTTAAGAACTTGGGCGGGGTCTTTTCTTTTAGGAGATCTTCCTCGAGGCTGCGAGCTTTGCATGCATGGTCTTAAACTAGTTCTTTTGATAACTGGTCTCTGTGATAAGCGATGCTGGTACTGTCCTCTTTCTAGGGAGAAAAAGGGTAGAGACGTTATTTATGTTAATGAAAGGTCCGTGAAAAAATTTGACGACATAGTAGAGGAGGTTGAGAGTCAAGGTGCTGAGGGGGCGGGAATTACTGGCGGAAACCCGTTGCTCGTATTCGAGCGGACTCTAGGTTACATTAAATTAAT
The DNA here is from genome assembly GCA_003649445.1 of Thermoprotei archaeon. The sequence continues at coordinate 17,142 of QMRV01000020.1, forward strand.
GAAGGAAGTATTTGGAGAAGACTTTCATATTCATCTCTATACTGCTATTTCTCCGGCGTTTAACTTAGATAAAATTAAGTCTCTTGCTGAAGCAGGACTAGATGAGTTGAGGATACATCTTATGCTAGATAATCCTTCTGAATGGAAAATTATGAAAAAGTTAGTCGAGAAAATAAAGAACTGTGATATAGGGGTAGAAATTCCTGTTATTCCGGGCTATTTAAATGAAATAAAGAAGATGATTCGATTTCTAGACGAAAGTGGTGTTTTCTTCATGAATATGAACGAGCTTGAGTTTAGCGAGAGTAATAGTTTCTTGCTTCAAATGAGAGGATTTAAGCTCAAGGAAGGGTCTTTCTCTGCAGTAGAAGGAAGCCACGAGACTGCAATGGAGGCACTCAAGTGGGCCGAGAAAAACGTCTCAAAACTCAATATGCATTACTGTCCTGCTTTTATTAAAGATTCAGTCCAGTATAAAAATAGGTTAATACGCACGGCGAAAAGAGTTAGGAGACCGCATGAGAAAGTAACTGATGAAGGTACTTTAGTTAAGTTGGTTTTAATACCTCCTCCAGAGCTCGAACTAAGCGCAGCTGCACTACTAGTTGAAAGGGTGATAGGTGAAGCTCCGTACTTGAATTTGCCTAGAAAGTGTCTTGAGGTAGATCCGGATTACTATGATTTAGTCGATGAGCTGAAGAAGCATGGTTTTCGGTGTTTTCTTGTAGAGGAGTATCCTACCTATGGAAGAAAAGTTTTAAGCCGAGTAGAGCTCTGATGTTGCTAACAGATATATAGGTTTGCCGTGGTTTAGATTAGAATGATTGAAAGAAATTTAAAATCGCTTGTAGAAAGATATGTTTACTATATTAAGGCGAGAAATTTTGGTACTGAGTTTTCCAGCGAAGAAAGAAAAATACTAGCTGAATTAGAAGAAAAGCTCTTTGAAGAAGATGTCAAAGTTATTCTCGAAGATAGGCTTGTAGAGGAACTATCTCCTACGCAGAGTAGCTACTTGAAGGACATAGTTGAAGGTAAGAGAAAGATAGTGAGTTTTGACACAGAGTGGGGTCGAGTATACTTAGTTATTGGTAAAGATTCTCCCTTATATAGCGCTGTGTCGGAAAACTTAGATGATTTGAGAGCTGCATATTGGCTTTATTTTCAAAATATAAGAGATCTGTTTAAAACAGCAATAAATACTTTGCTTAAAGGAGATTACTCGAGAGCTGTCTCTATAGTGCTTGCTATAAAGCAACTTTTACCACCGCACTTTAAAGAGGACTCTAATATCATTTTGAATCTTCTCAGTGAGCGTAGGCTTGATGAAGCACTAGAAAAACTGAAGGAACTTCAGTATAAAACGAAAAAGTTTTTAATACAGTCCTGGAGAGAAAGAACAAGGATGATGAACCGATGGCCCAAGAATCGATGAAGAGGCGGGTAAGCTTCTGACTGTGGTTGAAATGCGAATTAAGGGTAAGAAAGCTACGGAGTTCTTGAAGGAAATATCGGTTAACCTTAAGTGGTGTGACCGCTGTTGTGTTCCAGTATTAAGAGCCAGTGTCTGTACTATTTGCGGAGAACGAGCTAGAGAAGTAATTGCTGTTGCTCCTAAGGATGTTAGGCCGGCTTTTGAGAAAGATTTGAAGAAAATTAAAAGTCTTTTGGTAAAAGAGTATGGAGGCAGGATAGCTGAGAGACTACTGCCTGGCAGGTCTCTGATTTTACTAAATAAAGTTGAGTATGCTGATGCAGCTGATGAGATTATAGTAGGCGGCTATACCATAGGAACTAGAATATTTGATTTAGGTAAGTTATCTTGGGTGTTTAGACCTGAATATAGAGGAGCAGCGCTTCTTATTGAGGAGGGAAAGAAGTATGCTGTTGTTAAGTCTGACTATCTGAAGAAGTTTCAGTTTATTGAAAGGAGCGAAATAATCGAAGGAGATGTACCTGATGAGGGCTACGTGGCTGTAGAGTCTCGAAGCGGAAAAATGCAGGGCTTGGCTAAGGTTCTTGAGAGGGGAGGTTTAAGAATAATTAAGGTTTGGCGTGCAGTATCCTCTTTGCCAGAAGTAAAATCTTATAGTGATTTAAAAAAGGCCGTGAAAGCTAATGAAGAAAAGTTGGAGGAGCTCGAAAGCGAGGCTGTAGAGCTTATCAAAGAATACTCTGTGGGAAGTGCTGTGACGGCTTCAGGTGGTAAAGATAGTTCGGCGGTGCTTTCTCTTGCTGCAAAAAGCGGAGTAAAAAATGTTGTATACGTGGATACGGGGGTAGATTTTATTGAGAACAAGGAGATGGTCGAGAAAGTATGTAACGTACTTGGCTTAAATTTAACAGTAGCTAAGCCAGTGGAGTCTTTCTGGAAGTATATTAAGGTTTTTGGAGTGCAGGCAAGAGACTATAGGTGGTGTACGCGTGTACTTAAGTTAGCACCTATGGCAAAAGTTTTTTCAAAAAAAGGCTGGAAAGTAAGCATTACAGGTCAAAGAAAGTACGAGTCTATTTCTAGAGCTCTTCTTTCGCCAGTTTCTTCTTCGTTAACTCTGCACAATATAGAGAAAGTAGTGTCGCCTATTCACGACTGGTGCGCACTGGAAGTCTTCATATATTTAGTCAAAGAAGGTATTCTAGTTAATCCCCTTTATTATCAGGGATTTGATAGAATAGGCTGCTATGTGTGTCCTATGCTTAAATTGCCTGAGCTCAGAGCTGTGGCTCAACGGTCTGAATGTAAGCTCTGGGAGACTTTTCTGAGAAAACAGGCTAATAAAATAAAGTTGCCTAAGGAATGGGTTTCTATGGCTTTATGGAGGTGGAGGTACAAATTTCCTCCTGAAGTGGAGGCCGCTTTAAGCAAGCGCGGTATAAAAGCTCGTGAAATTATACTGAAAGTTCTCTCGAGTAGAGCAAGTGTAGGTATTGAGGGGTCTTCGCTAAGGATAATTTTACGGGATATTGTTGAGCCGAATTTAAAACTCATAGCCGATAGACTATCGGAGTACTTTCAAGTAGATTATAGGGAGAAGTATATAGTGTTGAATAAACAGATAGAGATTACAAATAAAGGAGTAATAGTTATTCCGATAGATAACTTGAGGAATCTCGACTTGATAATTAAGACTATTTATAGCGAGAGTGTATGCGTCAAATGTAATTTGTGTAAGTGGGCGTCTCCAGAGGAATGTCCTGTAGTTAAATATCTGCATTTAGATTCTGTAAAAATTGTTAGCGAAATTCTAGGTGTGAAAATTTCAAAGTAAGAGTAGTTATTTATCTCTAAAATATGCTTGATAAAAGGGCGTCGTGAGCGAATTTGAGAAAGTATACCAGCAGTTGTCTAAAATTGCGGCCAGTAGAGACTTAAGAGAGGCTTTGAGGAGAGCTTCAAGGTCATATATCGAATCGTTTTTTAGTAAGACAAAGAAAGTAGAAAACTTAAGAAAAGTTGTTAGGGCAATAAAGGAATTTTCAATAGAGCACTTAGAGAATTTGGTAAAGACAACTATTGAAGTTATGGAAAACAAAGGTATAAGTGTCTATTTTGCTAAGTCATCTGAAGAAGCGCTGAAAATATTTGATAAAATAATTCCTGGCGGAAGTCTAGTAGTAAAGGCCAAGTCTCTTACATCTGAGGAAATATCTCTTAACGAATTTCTTTTAAAGAAGGGTTGTAAAGTTATCGAAACTGATGTAGGAGAGTTCATTGTACAGCACTTAAGGAGCAGACCAATGCATATTACTGCTCCGGCTATCCATGTTAAAAGAGAAGAAGTAGCTAAACTCTTAGAAGAACTTACTGGCGAAAAAATACCTGCTGGTCCTCAAGTTCTTGTAAAGAAAATAAGGAATATCCTTAGAAGTAAGTACTTAAACGCCGACGTAGGTATTACTGGAGCAAATGTAATTGATGCTGAAACTGGGTCTATTTTCTTGATTGAAAATGAAGGAAATATTAGACTTGTATCGAGTTTATCTCGAATACACGTAGTTTTGGCCGGGGTTGAGAAAATAGTTCCGTTACTTGATGATGCGTTTCAAGTATGTAAGGTTATTTGGAGGTATGCTGGCTATGAAATGCCGTCCTATTTATCTATAATAAGCGGCCTCAGTAAAACGGGAGACATAGAGAAAAATGTTGTAGTTGGTGCTCAAGGTCCTAAAGAACTCCATGTAATCTTACTGGATAACGGGCGTATCAATTTATCGAGAGACCCCGTATTTAAGGAAGCTCTCTATTGTTTGAGATGCGGCGCCTGCATGTACTTTTGCCCCATATATAGAGTCTTGGCAGGATACTTTGGCTACAAGTATATGGGAGGCATAGGGGCCGTATGGACAACACATATTGCGGGAGGAGTTGATAAAGCAGCCCCGCTAGTTTACTTATGTACACTCTGTGAAAGGTGTAAAGAGATTTGCCCACTAAATATTGATGTTCCTAGAATGATTCTTAAGGCTAGACAAATGCTTGCTCAAGAAAACAAAGTTCCTTTCGAGGCATTTTTGACGAGAAAATACATAGCGTCTATGGGCGCACCCTACAGGAGGTGACATGATGATAGGACTCTGGGCAGGATGTACTGCTAGAATAAGAGTACCTGAAGTAAAGAAAAGTGCCGAGGATATTTTATCTTATCTAAATATATCATTCGAAGAAGTAGATGAAGATCTTTGCTGTGGAGCTCCATTAGAAGTGTTAGGCTTTATAGACGACTTTAAGAAGAATTTAAACAAAGTAAAGAGGATACTTTCTTCTGAAAAATATGAATACATAATTACACTGTGTCCTGAATGTCTATACGTTTTCAAAAGATACTTGCCTCACATTATTTCAGAAAAAATACTCCATATATCAGACTATTTAGCTAAGTATACTGACATTCTTTTCAATAAAGCCTTTGCTAAAAGTAGTGTATCAGTATATTACCATGAGCCTTGCGCACTTGTGAGAAAACTTCAGTATGATTCAACCAAAAAGATTTTAGAAAAAATACCAGGACTAAAGGTAGTAAATTCACTACTCAGTGGGAAGTATTCTACTTGCTGTGGCGCTGGTGGAGGAGTTTTCATATATGCTCCCGATATAGCTATTGAAGCTGCATCAGAAAAAATAGAAACCGAAATAATTCCCTCCAGCACGGATTACTTAATCGTATCTTGTCCAGTATGCTATATGATATTTAAGTACGCGATAACTCTCAAAGGCTACAATATTAAGCTTGTATACTTAACTCAGCTAATGCAAAAAGTAGTGCGGGGGGTGGGATTTGAACCCACGCCGGCCTACGCCACGGGATATCCCAGGGAAAGGGAAGGGTCTTGAGTCCCGCCCCTTTGACCTGGCTCGGGCACCCCCGCAAGAGAAAATGAATACGAGGGAGTATATAAAGTTGTATCTTTACTTACAGTGGAGAATACTTTGGTTTCTTTTAAAGGCAGTCAGTTAATTACTGGTATTTAAAGTCGGGAAAAGGAGTCTAAGAGAAGTGGTGCGGGGGGTGGGATTTGAACCCACGCAGGCCTACGCCAGTGGAGGTCTGCCGGGCAAAGGAGCCCGTCCTCAGTCCACCCCCTTTGACCTGGCTCGGGCACCCCCGCAAGAAAACACACCTTAGTCTAGTATATAAACTTTCTTTATGTTTTATGTATTTAATTAACTAAAAATAATTATTGTTTTTTATGTTTCTTAATGAATGCTTCTATTCGATTAAATGCTTCCTCCAGAATAGGTGTTGGCGGTAGAAACACTGCCCTAAAGTGGTTTTTGCCTACTTTTCCGAAGCCTGAACCATGTACTATAAGCACTTTTTCTTCTAAAAGTAGTTTTTCCGCGAAGTCTCTGTCATTTTTCCAGGTTCCTTGGACGTCTATTCTAGGGAAAATATAGAAGGCGGACTTAGGCTTAACTGAACTTAAATAACTATTTTCCTTGATTCTCTTGAAAACATAGTCTCTTCGCTCTTTTAGCTTCTTGATCATTTCTGTTAAATGATCTAATGGTCCTCTAAGAGCTGCTACAGCAGCTTTTTGTATAGGCGTTGCAGCGCATAGTCTACAGCGAGCCATTTTAATGAATGCTTGAAGAAGGTCTTCTCTATATTTTTCCGTAGGGTCGCGGATATAGAGGTACCCTAGCCTCCAGCCAGTCATGAGAAATGTCTTCGAAAAACCATTTAGAACTATTACTGGTGTATCTTTGGTGAGCGAAGCAGTGCTCTTGAATGTTCCTTCAAAAACAATTCCATCATATATTTCATCTGAGATTACTACAAGAGAGTGTTCTGCGGCTACATCTAGTATCTCTTTTACAGTTTTTTCCTCATACAGTGCTCCTGTAGGATTATTAGGATTGATTATTACTATCCCCTTAGTTTTACCTGTAATTTTTTCCCTTATGTCGTCTATGTCAGGCTGCCAGTCGTTTTCTTCGGAACACTGGTATACAACAGACTTTGCGCCATATAGCTGAGGATATACATTATACAAAGGGTAGCTCGGTTCAGGTACGAGAAGTTCATCGCCAGGGTTAAGGAGGACTGCACATACAAAGCCTATAGCTTCGGAGACACCTTGAGTAACAACTATGTCTGAAGGGTCTATCTCAACTCCATGCCAAGTTTTTTCTTTATAGGCAATTGCTTCCCTCAACTCAGGGTCTCCTTGGGAGAGGGAATAGTAATTGTGTTTCTCTAAAACTGCTTTGTGCAAAGCTTCTTTTATGTGACCAGGGGTATCAAAGTCGTATTTTAAGGGGTCGCCGATATTTAAGTAAATGATTTTTTCTCCTCGGGCTTCTAATTGCTTAGCTAAAGGAACGAGTTCTCTTATGGCATACCTTATGTGAAATATTCTTTCGGCAATAGTTTTTCTCACTTTAGGAATAATTACTTAGTTCTGATAAATACTTACCTTAATAATAGCATTTGGAATTGGGGCCCAATATCTTACATAGTTAAAAGCATTAATTGAAAATATTTGTAGAGCAATTTAATTTTGCCAAAAATGGTGCCCCGGCCGGGATTTTCCCTCGGAGGGTGTGTGTCCTCCGAGTTTTGAACCCGGGTTCTCCGGCTATAGAGGGGACCCGCCCAGTCTCTGCGTGAAGAGCTCGAGAGGCCGGAATGTTTGACCGGGCTACACCACCGGGGCAAAATAACCTACAAGCACCCCATAATTAAATTTTTCTCTAATTGTATTTTATTAGGTGTTACTTGATGCTTTTAATCCTATATATAATTACCTTGACTTTATGTATTTTTTCTTTATGGTGTGAGTGCATTCTCGGTATTGTAATAAGTCCAATAGCTTTGTGTGAAATTTTTCCTCCTAAGGAAGGTACTTTGCTTTCAATATACGAGGCCGTTGAAGCTTTGTGAATAGTATATACGGTGTTTGCTAAAGAGAGAGCTGTCTTTAGGAACACTATGTCTATGCCTCTTCTGTGTACTCCAAAGGGAGGGTTCTGTACAACTGTGTCTACTTTTCTAGCTAAAGCGAAGTGAGCTACATCGGCTACCACGAAATCTACTTTATGGAATACGCCGAATTTTTTAGAATAGTTTTTGGCCAATAAAATTTGTCTTTTGTCTATATCTACTCCGATAACATAGGATGCCCCTAATAAGGTAGCACCTACTGCAAGTCTTCCGGACCCGCAGCCTAAGTCCACGACTTTTCTGCTTGCTATGTCATCGAATGTAGTTGCTGCAACCCAAAGTAGATCGCTTGCGAGCTGAACAGGAGTTTCATACTGCTCTAGCCTTAAAGACGGCTTTTCTGGTCCCTTTATTAGTGAAAGAATTTTCTTTAACTCACTTTTCCTAATTTCCATTTTAATGATTCTTTTTACCGCGTTATTTTAAGCTTAGTGTTAAGCTCGGAGTTAAAATATAAATAGACACCACTTATAGTAGTCCTCGAAATCATGATAAGGGGAAAGGTTGGTATACTCTATTTAATAGCTCTTATTGCTACCACGTATTTAATTATACCATGCTATAGTGAGCCGCTCACGGCTAAAGATGTCAGAACATTAGAAATGATAAATAGCAACTTAGTCTTCGTTGTAGAAGATACTTCAATAGGCTTGGCTGATCTTAATGGGTCTTGGATATGGCGTCAAGAATTACCTGTACCTATGCACTGGTATAAAATCGAAGACGGCAAAGTGCTTATGTATCTACGCGATGGAAGATTTATTATACTAGACTTACTTACTGGAAAAACTCTCTTCAAAAAAGTAACTGAACTTTTCTGCGGTGCAGCTATTGCTGGAGATATGCTCGCCTTTTCTAACGGAACACATTTAACTGTATACAATATAAGCAGTAAGACAGTTGAATGGGATCTATCTAAAAAGCTCTTGGGAGATGTTGAAATAGAAGTCTGGACAGGGTCAAGCAAGCTCATAGTTACCAGGCTAGCTAATGGAACATTTCTAGTATTTGATTGGACAGGAAAAGCTCTATGGAAATATCCACTGGCACGAACATCTACTTTCTTATGGTTATCTCGAACGATGTCTCTACCAGTATCAAATGTCCTTGTAGTCAACGAGAGGGTGATAATAGTGTGGCAGAATATAACTGTTTTCTCTTCTGATGGAAAAGTAGTATTCTCAGAGAAAATAGGCGATGTTATGGCACTTTCAGTTTACCAAGATGTGATAGCGTTAGTTTCTTCTAACAGAAAGCTGGTAGTGTACTCTGTTAAAGAAAATAGAATATTGACAACTACGCAGATACCCGTATTTACAGTAAAAGCCAGTATTTATGGCAATTTAATAGCTCTGCAAGGTGTCGACGACAACATATATCTATACGATATTAGTTCAGGCGAGCCCTATTGCGTACTATCCTTTGGTGAAAAAATACTAGATATGGCGCTCTCAGAAGACACTGTTGTTGCCGCATTAGCCAACACTAGTATCCTAAAACTCTATTTAAGTAGAGTACATCCAAGAATCTATATAAACAGTACAGAAAAATGGATTAAGCAAAATAGTGAAGTTATATATACAGTAAAGCTTCTTGAAAAAACAAATGAAATAAAGGCTCAGTTAATTGGAATAAATGGTGAGGTAAAAATTCAAGACGATACTATAGTAGTAAGAATATATCCCATAAAGCATATAGGGAATCATAACGTAGTACTTTATATAAAGAGCGCACAAGGAAGTACGATGCTTTCTCTTAAACTCCACATAACAGGGGGTGAAACAAACCTATACTACTGGATTCTAGCAGTAGTGTTAATAGCGCTGATAATAATCCTAATACCAACTGTGTTAATAAAGCAAGAAGGATTCAGTTAAAATAAAATTTATAATAAAACTATCAGACAAGGGTGGGTTCTTCATATATCCGATCGTCTCTTCCTTCATCATCTAGCGGCTCGGTGGGCCTAGCATCGCTCATCTATCGCTATGGGCGCAGGAGCCTCATCGCTCCAAATAATCGTAATACTTTTATTCTCTTTAATTTTTCTACTTGAGGTAGTCCAATGTCTCAGAGCAGATACGAGCAGTACATGGAAATTAGATTTAAGAGAAAATATCTAGATTTAATAGCTGACGGTATAAAGTCGACTACTATTAGAAGAGGTAGGAGGAAGATTTTTTCGAAATATATGAGGATATTCGGCGGAAATAGCCTCTTTGCTGAAGCTGAAGTAAGGAAAATAAGCTATAAAAGGGTATATCAGTTATCGTTAAACGACGCTATTAAAGATGGTTTTCTGAGCATTGATGAGCTTCTCGAAGAACTGAAGGAAATATATCCTTCTTTAAGCTCCTCTGACTGGATCACCATAATAGAGTTTAAAATACTAAATCTTTTCTGTAGAAATATTAGTGTCGAAGTGAAGTATAAAGACTTATCTTCTAAAGATATAGCTTTGCTAGCACTTAAATATGACTTAGTGAGGGGAAGAGGTGCTGAAATACTAAGGCTAGTTATTGAGAAGGGAAGTATATGGCAGGCTACAGTTACTACCGGAAGGGCTTCGAGTAGATTCTTAATTAGAAAAGTTGTTTTAGACGCGCTTCACAAGCTTAAAGAAAACAATATCATTTAACGGCGCTTCCTTTTAGTTAAGTCGCCCCAGTAGTCTCTCATGTTTTTTAGCGATTCTGCAACTTCTCGAGCAAATTTTTCTTCAGCTGCTATTAGTCTATCAAAGTATTCAAGAAATCTCTTCTTGACGCTTTCTACGACTTCTTCGCTTCTCTTGATACCGGAGGCTATAAGCGAGAGTTCTTTTTCAATAGAGCCTCTTACTTCGGGTGAGACTAATTCAGGTACTATTGAGTGAAGTGCTACAGCTATAGTTTTTCCTAAAGGTGTTGGTATGCACTGTTTATTGCGAATGTAGAAGTATCCTCGCTCTATATTAGTTTGTAAATGATCCTGCATAGTAGCATCTGTGCCTATACCGTATTTTCTCATAAGTCTCAGTAACTCAGATTCGCTTAAGTAAGGCGGAGGCTTTGTTTCTTTCTCAACAATCTTTGCTGAAATAAGTCTTACTTTAGTTCCCCTGGATACATAAGGCAGAATTTTTTCCGAAGGCTTTTCATAAGGATAGATTTCGTAAAATCCTAAGTCTAGTATTTTTAGCCCATTCACCGTAAACATGTGTTTGCCTACAGCAATGACTATTTCTTGCCTTTCTATTTGAGCAGGAGGACTTAAGGTAGCCAAGAAGTGTCTCACTATAAAGTCATAGAGTTTCGCTCCTTTTTCTCCGAATTTCTTCTTAACGAACTGTAATCCTACACTCTTAGCAGGATATATAGGGGGATGAGCCTTATCGTCGTCACGTCCTCTTGTAGGAACTATACTGGGTCTCGAGAGAATTCTTCTTCTAACATAGCTTCCATATAACTCGTGGTTACTAAACATCGAAGCTAGTCTCTTCAAGTTAAGTGAAGGAGGATATATCGTGGTATCTGTTCTGGGATATGAGATCAGTCCGTTCCTGTAGAGAGCCTCAGCTAGATCCATGCACTGTCTCGCTCTAATATTCAGGAAGCGGCTCGCTCTTCTTTCCATTTCAACAGTATTGAGGGGTATTGGCGGAGAAACAGTTCTTTTAACATATTCTGCCTTCGAAACTATTCCGTATCCTTGCTTAAGTATTTCATCTAAAATCTTTTTTGCTTCGTCTCTATTTTCTATTTTCTCCTTATAGTATTTAAATTTAACTCTTTTTCCGTTTATGCTGAATATAGCTTCAATAGTATGGTACTTTTTCTTAACAAATTTTTCTCTTTCTAAAGCTCTTTGAACAACTAAGAAAAGCACGGGAGACTGGCAAGGACCGTAGCTGAGAAATCTTTTGGCGGGGAGAAGTTTAGTTGCTCTACGCCTAATAGCAAGCGTAATAAACCTAGTAAACGAGGCTCCAATAATCAGGTCAAGCATCATTCTTGAAAAACACTTCTGGGCAAGCAGTGGATCGGGCTGTCTTGGGTTCTTTAAAGCGTTTAAAATATCCTGTTTTGTTACTGCAGAAAACCATATTCTCTCAAACTTTATTCTCGGATTGACTTTCTTCATTATTTCCATTACTTCAAAACATATACTTTCTCCCTCGGGGTCCGCATCGAGAGCGAGAATAACTCTATTAGTGCGTTTAGCTAATTCACGCAAGATATATACGAAGATCTTGCTTTCTTCTCTTATTATTCTAACAGGAGTTATGAAGAAAAGATTTCTTGGATGAGTGCTCGTCCATCTACGGTATTCTTCCGAGAAGTCATAGTCCATTAAGTGTCCGCGTAGTCCAATAGAAACCCATAGCTTCGAATTTTTTCTAAAAAAGTATAAGGGGACATCTCTAATTTTAATAGTTTTAATAATACTTTCAGCTAAGAAGAGGGCGATATTCCTTGCAACAGAATTTTTCTCGGCGACAACAACAGTATCTATGAAAGGTAATTTCATTGTCCGCACATATGCCGGAGTTCACCCTAATTAAGTTTACCTTCAATATAAGCGGACTACATTATAAAAACCGAAAAGCTTATTTTTCATTTAAGTAGAACTTAAATTGCGCCGGTAGTCTAGCCTGGTAGGACGTCGGCCTGCCATGCGCCTCTCAGGCTCGTAGAACGCCGGTGACCCGGGTTCAAATCCCGGCCGGCGCACCATTTTACTTGCAGACTATTAATGTACCGTAATCTCTGCCCTCGACTACTCCTAAAATAGTCTCTTTATCGCCTTTAACGACTCTAGCAGGAATTCTGGACCTAGAAATAATTATGAGAGCTACTTTATCAAATAGCTTATAGGTTCCGGCAAGGCTTTCTCCACCAGCTAGTATCTTTTCTAGAGTTTCGACTGAAACTTCCTTTAGAAGTTTAGCGTCAGGAAATTTCTTGGGGTCTCTGTCATACACTCCCTCGACATCAGTTGTTATAAGCAGCAAGTCTGCTCCTATTGCCTCTGCGCAGAGAGCCGCCACAGCAGTTGTCGACTGACCGGGCTGAAAACCTCCCACGCAAACAGCTCTACTTACTTGAATCAAGTCGATAACTTCGTTTACAGAAGACGGTATTTTGAGAGGAGCATGAGGGTATAGTAGAGAAGCCAGTATTTTCGCGTTCAGTCTCGCAGCCTCTATTCCAATAAGATCTCTAATAGACTCACTGACATCTACTCGCCTAGTAACCGTTAAGGCAGCTCTAGCTAAATAGCCTCCCCCTACTACTGCCACTACTCGGTGTCCTTTTTCAAGCAGAATTTTTATACAGTCTGCGTACTCCAGAAGCTTACGGCCGTCAAAAACTTCTTCGCGGCGAGATATCAAGTGTCCGCTAACCTTGATAACTATTCTCATAACTTCACCTTTTTTCACAATCAATAACCACTATTTAGTATTACGCTGAAAATATAGTCAACTTAATTAATGCTCCAATATAATCTAGCTTGTAACTCGAACCAGAAGATACAAGCGCTTTCTTAATATACCGCTCTCATACTCACGCCTAGGCAGCCCATGCATTGCTAAAACAAGCTTTACTAGAAACCTCGGCTTTCTGAGGACTTCAGCCATCTTCTTAAAGTCTTCGCTTTCAGCATCATGTGATAACTCATATATCCACGCCTCACCTCCCGGAGCAAGTACTGAAGAACACTCTCGGAAAAAGACTTCCGGTGTTCTTAAATGATGTAAAGTACCTGTGCTTACAATAAAGTCTACTGACTTCTCTCTAAACGGAAGTCTATGCGCGTCGCCGACTACTACATTGATTTTCGCGTAGACTCCGCTTTTAGCAATATTACTCTTAGCAATTCTAGCCATTGCGCAGGAAATATCTAATCCGACAGCAACAGCGGCATCAATCGACTCAGCAACTTTGACAAGCAATTTACCTGTACCGCAGCCTACCTCAACAAGTATTCTCAGACGCTGGCCAGCTTTCCTAATTTCCTCAATAACGTACTCGTACTCTCTTTCAAGCAGCCTTGTAGCCAGCAAATTATAGATATGTGCAGACCCCGCAGGAATACCCTGTTTCCATCGCTGAAGCCTAACAAACAGACTATTTACCGCGTTCAGCAAGCCTCTTACACCAATCACATATCCCTTAAATACATCTGTGTCCACACTTAAATCTCTTTGAAACTCAAAAAGCCTTAAACGAAAACTTTATATTAAGTTCATTAAGTAGTTTTCGAGAAACCATGCCGCTAACAGACCCATTTAAACTAAACTTAGCACTAGAACACCACTTCAAAGTAAAAATATGCCGCAAATGCGGCGCTAAAAACCCCTACAGCGCAGAAAGATGCAGAAGATGTCGAAGCTACAATCTTAGACCCAAGCGCTACAAGAAGTAAGCCCTTACTTTATATGTTCTTTTGCATACAGGTATATACCGTCTAGTACACCGGGACCGCCTTCACGTCCGTGAGGACAAAGCTTCTCGTCGCCCGTTAAGTGTGTCGCCAAATGGATATTCGCGCAAGTCTGCGCAACACAGTCGATATCTATTCCTTCAACTATAACGTCGTCTTTCTGAACAGTCACCTTCACGTCACCCACAATTTTAGCGTACCTAGTTTCTTTTCTTCCTAGAAAGTTCTCTATAATAACTAGCTTCTTATTTTCATCAACCGTAATGTTCATAGGGAAGTGCGCATACACTACTTTCATTTTGTATCTATAGCCTCTAGTAACTCCTGTAATCATGTTCTTTATATGAGAAGCAATAGTCTTGACCACAGCGTACTCCTTTTTCCTAGCAAAGAATGTTTCAACAACTATTTCATTGCCCTCCTTCCTGATAAACACTTTAGCGTGCGAAAAGTCCTTAGTAATCTTCCCTAAAGGCCCCTCTACAGTAACCTTCTTACCATCTATCTCTACTTTAACATTCTCCGGTATCTCTACCCTCTCCTCGTGACGAACAACTCTCATAGCAATCACATACCTTCAACAAAACCCACATAAATACTTTTACTTATGAAGCTAAAAGAATACAGCTCTCACGCAAAGATTCTCTAAACGAGTTCTTCTGAAGGAACTCCATATTTAACTAATTTTAGCAATTACATGAAGCTTAGATAATACCAGAGAATTTAAAATAAGCCAATCATGTCTACTGAGATTGAAAGAATACAAGTTTTTCACTAGCTTGGCAAAAATGTATCAATGCTTCAGGAAAGTGCAGTCTTGCTAAGAGAAGAAGGAGCCCGGCTCCCGGCACCGCCCTTTCCCGCGGCCTCTCGGACCGCAGTACTAAGGCGGCGTTAAGGGGTTTCACTTCCGGGTTCGGCATGAGACCGGGTGGGTCCCCCCTACTATGGCCGGGACACCGGGCAGTATGTATGTGCGCTAACCTATTTATTAGTTTTTCTCTTGGCGGTTTTCTGTCTGTTCGTGGACTGTATTAGGGAGGTGTTTTAGCTTAGTAAGTATTTAAGTGGAGAAGCTCTAGGATTATTTATGGGCTATGGGTATAAGAGGAGGGATACGACGGATATAGTGGCTGTTATTGAGGCTTTGCCTGAAATAATTAAGACGCTTTATAATGGTATATCTAGCTTGAAGGTTTCTGTAGAAATGTTGTCTGAGAGGGTCAGTGATCTTGAGAAGGCTTTGGATAGTGTAGCGAAGCTAGTTGATGAGAAGACTATTCTTTTAGTTAACGTTTCTGATGAGCTGAAGAAGCGGCTGGAGGAAGTAAATGTTGTCTCGAAAGAGCTTTCGGATAAGTTGCCTAAGAATGTGACTGATATTATTGGCGAGTTTGCTACTAACTTGAATAAGGCTGTAGGTAAGCTTGAAGAAATGTACTCGAAGATGTTAGATGAGTTGACATTGATTAAGAGGAGTTTCGGGGACCAGGTTGCTGTTACGATGGAGGCTGTTAATGAGGTTAAGGGGGATGTTCTATCTCTGCGGTCTAAGGTAGAGGAGCTTGGTTTGACTGTAAATGAGCTATCTTCTACTGTAAATAGAGAGCTCGCTGAAACGATGTCTAAAATACATGAGCTAGAATTGCTCGTGACCGACTTGTCGGTGCGTCTTGCTAGTTTAGAGAAGCGTATTAGACAAGTATCACATGAGTAATATTCAGTCTCACATGCTGTATGAGCAGAGGTAAGTTTTAATTAGTATTCTAAGGGCTTTAAATACGAGGGGCATGCCGATTCTAAGAAAGGCACCTTCGAAACTTCTCGAGGAGAATATAACACTTATTAGAACGCAGCTAGATGCCTTAGCTAAGGAGGTAGCTGTTCTGAGAGAGGCGTTCAGAGAGTTTGACAAGAGGACTACCTCGACGCTGGAGCAGTATAAGAGTGTTTTAAACGAGTATATTTCTGTAATAGAGACTCTTAGGAAGAGCTTAGAGGCTAGTGTAGGTAATGTGGGTGCTCAGGTTAAGGAGCAAGTCGATTTAGTTATTAGGTCTGCCGAGGAGCTGGCTAAGAGGGCTGAAGATCTTGTAGTTAAGTTTAACGAGGGTATGGATAAGGCGGCATCTGTTCTTGGAGAGAGGATTTCTGCGCTTGAGGAGAAGATGAAAGAGATCGACGAGATGTCAAAGAATCTTCATGAGAAGACTTCTCTCCTAGAGGAGAAGTTGGCGGCAGTCGATGAAATGCAGCGCTATAATGCTAGGGCAGTAGAAGAGTTACAGGAAGTATTTAGCAGAGTAGACGACATTATTCGAAGCGCTGAAAATACTGTGAACACGGCGAAGAGTTCTCTAGAAGAGGCCTTAGGGAATATTGGGGGAGTAGTTGAGAAGTCTTTTAGTGAGGTACAGTCTCTTATAGCTAGTACACAGGAGCTGATAACAGATACTAGGAGTATTCTCAAGAAAGTGCCTTCTG
The DNA here is from genome assembly GCA_003649445.1 of Thermoprotei archaeon. The sequence goes on from QMRV01000020.1 coordinate 33,497, forward strand.
ATATTAGGGAAGCTCTAAGTGAGGCGCTTGCCTCTATTTTAAATGAAATAAATCAAAGAGAGGCTACATTAAAGGCTAGGGAAGAGGAGTTAGCTAAGAAAGAGGGGGAGTTAAGTGAGAAGGAAAAGAAGCTTAAGGAGTATGAGTACCAGCTGCTTAGCCTTAAGGAGAAGCTAGATGCTCTTAAAGAGAACTTGAGGCTTGAGAAAGAGAACTTAGATAGGCGTGCAAAGGAACTTGAAGAAAAAATGGCTCGTATAGACAAGATAGCTGAGAATCTTGGCAGAAGAGAGGAGGAGCTTAAAGCTAAATATGACGAGCTTTACAAGAAGCTTGAGCAGGTTAGTCTCAAGGAGAAAGAACTTGCTGAAAAAGAAATTAAGCTTAAGAAGTGGGAGGCTTACCTAGAAGGACTTCGCGACGAGATGAATAAGCTTGAGAAGGAAATAAAGGCTAAGGAAGAATATTTAAACAAGCTCAAGGCCAGCATTGATGAAGAAGAGAGAAAGCTTAGAGAAGAAATAGAGCCTTTAAGAGAGAAATTGCTCGAAGAAGAAAAAAGGCTTATTGAGTGGGAGAAAAGACTTCTTGAGAAGGAAAGAGAGCTTACAGGGTACCATAGGGCTTTAGCGGCGAAAGAGTCTGCTTTAGCTGAGCTGAGGGAGAGATTGGAGGCTCGTAAGGCTGAGCTTGATTCTAGGGAGAGAAGTCTAGCTGAGAAGCTAAGGCTTATTGAGGAGCTTAAAGAAAAAGTTGCCCAGCTGGAGAGAGAAAACAGGGAGCTTAAGGAGAGGCTTAGAGAGAAGGAGAGCGAAGTGCAGAAGCTAAGAGCTATAGTAGAGTCTATACGTTAAAATGAAAAAAAGCAGAAAACTATAACTAGCGCGAAGGAGAGAGCGGAGTATATTAGGAGCCCTAGAGCTATTATTTTTAGTGCTGTGTAGACTTTTCCCCCACTGAACGAGAATTCTTCTTCATCTCGAGCCATTTTATATGAAAGAACAGCGAGGCCTGTAGCCAACATACTCAAGGCGAAGGCTATTATGCCCGCGCCCGGGAAGTCTAGCTCGGTGTAGTGTTTAAACCCTTTTGTCAGAATTAGTACTACTATATCTAACACTACTACGAGAGCTATAGGCACTAAAAGTAAGTAGTTAAATTCTTCAGACCTCATTCATAGAACTAGTTGAAGGGAATTATTTAAGGTTTTTTTGCTCACTTTAGTTAAGAAGATTTCATGTTTTCACAAAATAAGGTTTTTGGACAATGTTGCTCCAAATCATCTTTTTGAGTAAAATTTAAATTTATTAATAACAAGAGTATTTGGGTTTAATAATGAGTTCTAAGGAGAAGAAAGTTTTGCTTAAAGTAGCGGAAGCTAAGCCGAGAGATGTAGGTAGAATGATTGTTAGGATTAGCAGTAAGCACATGAGGATTCTCGGCGTAGATAATGGTGATTTCGTCGAAATTATTGGAAGGAAAGTTACTTATGCTCAAGTTAGGCAGGCTTACCCTGAAGACGAGGGGCGAGACATAATAAGAATGGATGGTCATCTTAGAAAAAATGCTGGAGTTTCTATTGGAGATGTAGTAGAAGTAAAGAAGGCTAGAATTAGCGAGGCTGTACGCGTAGTCTTAGCTCCAACAGAGCCTATTAGATTCGACGAGTCCTTTGCAGAGTATATCAAGATAAAGTACCTATTACATAAGCCGGTAGTGCGCGGAAATATTGTAGAAATACCTTACTACGGCGGAGTGCTACGCTTTATAGTTACAGCAGTACAGCCGGCGCCAGTAGCATGGGTGAGCGAAGCAACAAATGTTGTAATAAGAGAAGAGCCTGTCAGAGAAACAGAGCTAGCCGTGCCCAAAATAACATATGAGGATATCGGTGACTTAGAGGAGGCTAAGCAGAGAATAAGAGAGATCGTAGAGCTTCCATTAAAGCACCCTGAGCTATTCAGGCGGTTAGGTATTGAGCCGCCTAAAGGAGTACTTCTTCACGGTCCTCCTGGCTGTGGTAAAACACTGTTGGCTAAAGCAGTAGCAAATGAAGCTGGAGCCTATTTTATTGCTATTAATGGCCCCGAGATAATGAGCAAGTTCTACGGAGAATCAGAAGCCAGACTAAGAGAAATATTTAAGGAGGCAGAAGAGAACGCTCCTGCTATCATATTTATTGACGAGATTGATGCTATTGCACCTAAGAGAGAAGAAGTAACAGGAGAAGTAGAGAAAAGAGTAGTAGCACAGCTACTAACGCTAATGGATGGGCTCAGAGAAAGAGGAAACGTCATTGTTATTGCTGCGACAAATAGACCTGATGCCGTTGACCCTGCCTTAAGAAGACCCGGAAGATTCGACAGAGAAATAGCTATAGGTATGCCTGACAAAAGAGCGCGTAAAGAAATACTTCTAGTGCACACACGTAACATGCCTCTAGCAGATGATGTAAACTTAGACGAGATAGCTGAAATGACTCACGGCTATACAGGAGCAGACTTAGCAGCTCTCTGCAGAGAAGCAGCAATGGCTGCTCTTAGACGGGCTATATCTAAAGGTATGATTGACTTAGAGAAGCCTACAATACCGGCTGAAGTACTGGAGCAGCTTCAAGTGACAAGAGCAGACTTCATGGAAGCACTTAAATATGTTCAGCCCTCTGTTCTCAGAGAAGTTATAGTCGAGGTACCTGAAGTCAGGTGGAGCGACATTGGTGGACTAGAGAAAGTTAAGCAAGAATTAAGAGAGATAGTAGAGTGGCCGCTGAAATATCCTCACTACTTTAATGAAGTAGGTATTGAGCCACCTAAAGGTGTTCTTTTATTTGGGCCTCCTGGCACTGGCAAAACACTATTGGCTAAAGCAGTAGCTACTGAGAGCGGAGCGAACTTTGTTGCTGTGAGAGGACCCGAGATACTGAGTAAATGGGTCGGTGAGAGCGAAAAAGCCGTAAGAGAAGTCTTCAGAAAAGCACGTATGGCTGCACCATGTGTGGTATTCTTCGATGAAATAGACTCGATAGCGCCCATGAGAGGTATGCGGTACGGAGACAGCGGTGTAACAGACAGAATAGTCAACCAGCTCTTAGCCGAAATGGATGGTATAGCTCCTCTAAGAAACGTAGTAGTTATTGCTGCGACAAACAGGCCAGACATAATTGATCCAGCACTACTGAGGCCTGGAAGATTTGATCGAATAATATATGTGCCGCCGCCTGACGAAGAAGCGAGATACGAGATATTCAAAGTCCATACAAGAAAAATGCCGCTAGCAGAAGATGTAGACTTAAAGGAGCTAGCTAAAAGAACGGAGTACTATACAGGTGCAGATATTGCGGCCGTATGTAGAGAAGCAGCAATGCTTGCTCTTCGTGAAACGATAGCAGAGAAGCTACCGAAAGTAAAGAAAGTTTCAACGAAGCACTTCGAAGAAGCTCTAAAGAGAGTTCAGGCAAGCCTAACGCCAGACGACATAAAGTACTATGAAGAAATGGCGAAAAAGTTAAAGCGTTTAATAAGATAGCGGCCCTGATTCAACAGATATTCTAGTATATTCTTTGTCATCTCTGTAAACTCTTATTCTTTCATCAAAGTAATCCATTACATCGTCAATGTGGCTTATAGCTATTATCTGATCGTATATACCTGCGTTAACAAGCTTCTTAAGTAACTCAACTAAGGCTTCTCTATGTTCTCTGTCTAGCTGAGAAAATCCCTCATCTATAATGAGCATGTTCACTCTAGCACCGTGTTCTTCGGCCAGTATTTCTGAGAATGCTAGTCTGAGCGCGAATCCTAGAGCTGTAGATTCTCCTCCACTAAATGTTTCAAGAGGTCTCGGCTTAAATACTCCAAGGAAGTCTCTTCGAGCACACTCTAAGTCAACTCCACCATCTTTAGATACTTTTACACGTATCCTGTAATCTGAAGACAGTATATCTGACAATATAGTATTGACTTTGTTCTCTATTTTCTCAGTATAAGCTCTCAGCAGCGCTGAAGGAAGACCTTTGTCGCTAAATACTCTATTGACGAGAACTTCGTATATTTTCTTCTTTCTTGAAACTTCTTTAAGCTTCTTCTCTAGAAGCGGCAACTCTTTTTCATACTTTTCAATTTCCGCGAGCTTTGTCTCATAGTACTTGATATTCGAAAGAATTCTTGTCTCGTCATTACGCAGGAGCTCGAGCTTATCTTCTACTTCCTTTAAAGCTTTTTCGGCTTCACTGAGCTTTTTCTCGATACTAAAGTACATTTGTTCAAATGGCATTAAATTGTCAAGTTCACTTAAGAGAGATGTTTTCTGCTTAGATAAGCTAGATACACTGCGTAAAGTTGCTTGAATTTTTTCTACTTTAGCAAGCACATAGTTTATCTTCCTATATATTCTATCGATGTCTTTTTCTGAAAATAGATAAGACACTTTGCTTTCCTTCAACTTCGTTATGACATGCCCCTCTATTATCTCAAGTTCTTCTTTCAGACTGCATACTTTCTTCTCTGTCGCTGAAATCTCGTTGTGCAGTTCCTTTACTTGGGTATTTAAGTTAATTAGATTGGTATTTAGCTGCTGTATTTGATTAAGAGTACTTTCTAGCTTGTCTAATAGATATGTGATCTTTCTCTCTTCCTTTGCAAGCAAGTCAAGTTTACGCCTATATAGCTTTAAATCGTTTTCATATTTAGAGAGTAACTGAACTTTTTTCTCATCTGGAAGAGTAGTTCCGCAGAGAGGACACGTGGACTTAGCATCCCTGAGAAGCTTTATTGAGCTTTCTATAGACTCAAGTAGCCCTAAAAGGGAAGATTTCTCTTCAATAATCTTCATTCTTCTGTCACATAGTTTTTCATGTTCTTTAAATAGCTCTTCTGGAGATGAAATATGTTTATTCAGAAGCTTACTACATTCTAGTAAAATTGAGTTTATTCTAGACTCTAAATACGATTTAGTGCCAATATATTTGTTGTAAAATTTCTTCAATTTGAAGAGCTCGCCTCTAAGTCTTTCATAACTATGCTTTAGTGTTTTCATGTTGTCTATATTACTTTCTATTATAGATTTTAAATTATTTATCTCCAATAGTATAGTAT
>QMRV01000021.1 GCA_003649445.1 Thermoprotei archaeon
AAAGATTAATTTAATTTAAGGTATATTTAGAACATGCGTTATACAGGAGATTTAAGCGTAGATGAAGTTTATAATGCTTTAAAAGAGACCGATATTGCTTATATCCCTATAGGCTCTACTGAAGGACACGGCTACCATTTACCTATGAGCACCGATACTTATGTAGCTGAAGCAGTTTCTCTTTTAGCTTCTGAAAAAACAGGCGGTCTCGTGTATCCTCCAATACACTACTCTTTTGCTGGGGCTACTTCTTCCTTTAAAGGCACAGTAACTATACCGTTGAGGCTTCTTTCAGAGCTAGTTAAAGAAGTAGCTAAGTGTCTTTGGAGCCAAGGCTTCAGGAAAATATTTTTCGTAAGTATTCACGGTCCCAATGAAATTGCTTTAAAAACTGCTGTAAGAGAGCTTTACGAGTACGACGAAGTCTTGGCAGTATATTTTAACCCGTATTCAGTGATTAGAGAAAAAGTGCTGAGAGAAGGCTTTGATGAAGCGTGGCTTGAAGCCTCTGTTCTATACGCTGCACTTAAAGTCTTAGGAAAAAGTCATCTTATTAAGAAATACCTTGAGAAGAAATCCGAGGAAAAGAAAATTCAGATTCCTGGATTAGGCGAAATAGCTAAGAGAGGAGGATATACTGGCTTCAGATACGTAGATTTTACTCAACATTTACCTTGGAGACCTAACATCGACCCTGAGAAAGGATTAGAGCTATTAAAAGAAGCTGCAGACACATTAGTCGAGTTATCGATTTCACTAGAAAAATACATCAATTATTTAAAAGAAAAAAGCTTCAAGTACTATATTTAGATATCATCGCAAGCTACACTTTGTCGTATACTGATGGATTCCAGTCACGTATTTCATATTCTTCTTTTTTCAATATTATCTTGAAAGGCGGTAAATTATGCATTAGCATTACACCTGGACCCACTATGCTACAGGGACCTACTATTCTGCCCGGCATAAGTAATGCGCCGACTCCGGTGCGAGAGTAGTCTCCGAAGAAAATGCAGTTTCCTCGATAACCTGCGTTTCTAAATATCCCCTTGACTAGTACTTTAGCGGGCTCATCGTCGAACCTAAGAGTACCTGTTATTGTTCCCGCGCCTATCTCACTTCTTTCACCTAGTATACCGCAGATATGTGAGAAGTGTACTATCCAGCTGTAGTCTAGGACCACACCAAAGACCTCGGCACAGTGTCCTATCCTAACTCGATTACCTATACATCCGCTTACCTCGCAGTACGGACCTATTATACACTCCTCACCTATGACTGTAGGTCCATAGATATGCGCTCCATTGAGTATTCTCGTATTCTTGCCTAGCCACACTGGGCCTTCAATACGTACATTATCCTCTATAATTACCCCTTCGCTTATGTAGACTTTACCTTTAATTACAGCTTTTTCACTGACTTCGGCTTTTTCGTGTATATATGTTTCACTTAGCCTATTCTCCATCTCTTTAAAAACTGCATCATTTGCATCAAAAACCTGCCATGGCACATCTACATCGATCCAGTAATCATCAACTTCAATACACTTAACACACTCTCCTTCTCTTGCAGCAACATTTAGGCTATCAGCCAGATCGTATTCTTGTGGAGGAGCTACACCATTCTCTACTTCCAGAAAAATTTCTGATGCTCTATCTGCATAGCAATATATATCGGGGGAAAACACATAGACTCCGGTTAAGGCCTTTTTACTAGGAAAGTGTCCTATTCTAGCTTTCCATGCTGTTCTTTTTAGGATACCTTTATCGACAGCCACCGTAGTGTACTTCCACGGCTCATCTACTTCTTTAATCCAGGCGACTCCAAGTTCCTTACCTGTAAATGCCTTTAAAATGCTTGGAATAACTTTTTCGCCGAAAACAAGGTCTCCGTAAACAAGCACGAAGGGCTCATCTCTAGTAAAGTTTTCTGCTTTAAGAAGAGCGTCTGCCGTGCCGAGAAGTTCTTTTTGTTCAACATACGTTATGTTACAGTTGTGTCTTTTACCTGGGCCGAAGTAGTTCTTAATTCTGCCTTTTCTATAGCCTACAACAATGCATATCTCTTTTATTCCTGTCGAAACAAGTTTGTCCAATATATGTTCTAATATAGGCTTATTGCATACTGGAAACATGGGCTTAGGTCGAAAATAGCTAAATGGGTAGAATTTTTCTCCTTTTCCTGCAGCTAAGATAACCGCTTTACTCACTTCCATGAGTTAAAGTACTCTCGCGAATAATTAATAACTAATTCTCAAGAGATTCGGCTTGTTTAGAGAAGTACAGAAGGTTATTTAATATTTTAAAGAATAGTAGTGTTGATGGAAGTGGAAGTCTATGGTTTAGGTGAAGTGCTAGTAGATATTATTCCTGAGGAGCCGGGTAAATATCGTGAGGGAACTAGGCTTACTGTACATTTCGGCGGAGCGCCAGCAAATACTATTATAGGAGTATCTAGGCTTGGACATAAGGCGGGTTTAATAGCTGCTGTAGGCGAGGATCTTTTCGGAGAATTTATCTTGAGTACTCTTGAGAAAGAAGGTGTTTATATTAAGTGGGTTAAAGTCAAGAAAGCTAGAACAAGTTTAGCGTTTGTAGTGCTTGAGGAGAGTGGTGAGCGATCGTTTTTCTTCTATAGAAAACCTTGGGTCGAAACAGCTGACACGATGCTTGAGCCATCTGACGTTGATTTGAATGAAATACTAAAAGCTAAAGTAATACATGTATCAGGTGTTTCTACAGCGTATTCTCCTTTAAGCGATACCGTCTTCGAAATAATGAAGGCTGCTTACGAAAACGGCCTCGAAGTATCATTTGACCCTAACTACAGGCCCGATATCTGGGGCTCTGGTGAAAAGGCTTTGAAAACTTTTGATAAGTACTTGAAGTATACTACTTTACTTACAATGGGTTTGGATGAACTTACAAGCCTCTTCAATACATCAGACTACAAAAAAGTATCAGAAAAAGTCCTAGAAAAATATCCTTCCTTAAAGTGGGTTGCTATAAGGCTTGGAGCGAAAGGAGCCTATGTTAAGACGAAGGAAGCTGAAGCATATCAGCCTGCCTTCAAGGTGAAAGTAGTGGATACTACTGGGGCGGGAGATGCTTGGACAGCAGGCTTTATTGTATTCCACATACTTGAAGGAAAAGACTTAGAGACCTCTATCAAGTACGCTAATGCAGTAGGAGGACTTACTTGCACAAAATACGGTGCTACAACAGCACTGCCTACTAGAAAAGAACTGGAAGATTTCCTAAAATCTGTAAAGTAGTTATTTAAGCGCATAATAGCTTAAAATAAATGGTTTCAATGATAGTTTCATGGGTTCATACACCTAAAGTACTAACTGAAGTAGGCGTAGATAGAGCAGTACGTGAATTAGTTGAATTAAAAGTAGAGAGAGCTCTACCGATTATAGTAGAAGGGTCTGGTGCGCTCTACGATACAAAGGTTTACGAGAAAAGCGAGCGAAGCTTAGGCGACGCTAAGATAGCTGAGTTCTTTATGAAACTACACGAAGCGGGTATAGAAGTACATCCATGGATAGTTTCACTCAATAGACCTCATGGAAAGTTTTCCCAAGAACACAGAGACTGGTATGTTGTAAATAAGAAGGGCGAAAGCTGCATAGATAAGCCTCCTTACATAGAGCACTATAAGTGGCTTTGTCCTACAAGAGAAGAAACAAGAAAATTCTTGGCGGATAACGCGCTTGAAATATTGGAGAAATTCGATGTAGATGGAATACACTTGGACTACATTAGGCTACCCGACATAAGGCTACCTATTCACTTCAGAAAACGCTATGGATTGCCTGAAGAAGACAAACTTTTCCCTGAATACGATTTCTGCTACTGTGAAGTCTGTAGAAGCAAGTACAGAGAGGAAACAGGTCTAGATCCCATAGAGATAGATTATTTAAATAAAAGAGATTACGAGAAATGGTTTAAGTGGAGAGCTAAACAAGTATCTAAAGTTGTTGAAATAGCATATAATGCTATCAAAAAATACGACCCTAAACTGAAGCTATCAGCAGCAGTATTTCCTACACCGCTTATAGCATACAGATATGTCTTCCAGCAGTGGGCTTCATGGAAAATAGACTTCTTGTGTCCAATGATATATCATAAGTACTACGAAAAGCCTGTAGAGTGGATAGGCAAAGCTACACTTGAATGCGTAGCCACAGGCAAAGAAATATACTCAGGAATACATGCTTATATGCTAGAAGAGAAAAAAGAAGTTGAAAAAGCAATACAGTATGCTCTAGAAAACGGGGCAGACGGAGTATGCTTTTTCCTATACCCCTTCCCTCATAAAAACCAGCTAGAATACTTTAAGGAAGCAGTCAAGAAATATTATTGTCAGTAAATTATTTTCTTAAACCCAAAGTATAGAAATTTGTTTTCTTTAATTGACTGTCTTACTACACTGCTTATAGCCTAATTTTTGAAAGATTCAGAATTGCTTACTTTTTACCTAAATTCACCTTAATTATTAGGTAAAAATATAGAAAAATTTATATAAGCTATAAAATTTAATATATACCTAGAGAAAAAAATAATATAGGTGAAGCATATAGGTGATACATGTGTGCATGAACCTAAGGATCTTCGTGAGTTGGCGAAAATACTCTCTATTTTATCAAATCCTATTCGCCTGAGGATGATAGCTATGTTATCTGAAAAGCCTATGTATATTTCGGAAATAGCGCGTCAATTGAATATTCCTTATCCGATAGCTCATCTCCATTTATCGGCTTTGGAGAGAGCAGGTTTCATTAAGGGAGAATACATAATGTACACAGGAAAACGAGCATACGTTAAAAAATACTACAGGGTTATTCCTTTTAAAATAACTATTACTCCTGATAAAATAAGAAAATTAGCTAGAGGTGAGGAATTATGACTCTCGATGAGGCTACTGCATTAATGGGTGCAGCGATATTTATTGCTGTTTTTGCAGTGCCTATAGCCATGTTTTACTATGTAGGTGAATTTGGATTAGATGTCTGGGTTGCGATAGGAGTTTCTGCGCTAGCTATAATTGTAGGAGGAGTTCTAGCTATGGTGACGATGGTGGTCGCTTATCAATCATTGAGTGAAAGAGGCGGCACTGTAAATAGAATAATGAAGAGAATATGGGAAGAATATGGAGAAAAGGGGCTGGCTTATAGTGCGCGGCAGAGAGCTATGCTCGAAGAATTAGATGAAATAGTTGAGCTACTTAGAGAGATTCGTGATTTACTTAAAGGTGAATATGATGAGACGAGAAAGTACTAAAGAGAAGAAGCTTAAGTACGCTGATTTAAGTGATAGTGAAGTAGAGGAGCTTATAATGAAGCGTCTTAGAGAAATGAAGGAGCTTTTGAAGGAAATAAGAGATATTCTGAAGGAGGCTGGTGGATATGAGTAATTTATTTGACGAGTACTATGCTTATCTTAGCGAGAAAAAGTCTAAGTTTAGGGGTCCTGTAAAAGTTACTTCAAATACTTTATCAGTAGCGGGGTCTCTTGTACTAAGAGAGGACACTAATATTCCTGCAATTAAAGTTGCTGGGAGCTTAAAGCATTTGGGGAGTATTAAGGCTGAAACCGTTAAGATTGCTGGTAGTCTTGAGGTGAAGAACGATCTTGAAGCTGAGAATGTAAGTGTTACCGGAAGTCTTTTTGTGGGAAATAATCTCACAGTAAATAATTTATTCAAAATTGCGGGTTCAGCTAACATAAAGGGAAATGTTAAAGGAGGCAGAGTAAAGATTGCGGGTAAACTCAAAGCTACTGACGTTGAATGCGATTACTTCAGGTCTAGCGGGAAAGTAATACTAAGGAAACTTAAAGCAGACGAAGTGTTTATTGAGCTTCACTCAAGTACATGTCACATAAATGTAATTGAAGGAAATGATATTGAAGTAAGGCTTCAGGAAGAATATGAGGAAGATACAGTTACTAGAATAATTTCTAGAGCACTCAGTATTTTATTTGAATGTTTTAGTCTAGAAACTCTAGAGAAAGAAGGAAAACTATATTCAAGTAAAATAAAAGGCAAAAACATTTACTTAGAAAATACTGTATGTGAGCTAGTTGAAGGGGATTTTGTTGAAATAGGCCCTGGCTGTGAAATCGATAAAGTTGTCTATAAGTATGAGTTAATTGGTCATCCAGAGTCGCGTGTAAAAGAATCTGTTAAAATAAGCTAAGGATATATTTTGGCTCCCATAACGCGTGGGTTGTTATCGTATATTTCTTTTATATGAAATATATAGACTGGTGTTTTGCTCCAGTCTCGTTGCTTTTTCCCACCATGATATAAATCGTGTACTGCATTGACGTACTTCCAGTATACGTCGTTTTCATGTATAGTTACAGTGCATCTTACTTCATACGTTATATTAGGAGGTATATAGAATAAGAGAGTTGCAGTAGGGTTTTTACGAACATTAGTCCATGTATGGCGTTTAGCTAATTCAATAGATGTTAATTTACTGAAATCTACTTTATTTTCATCATAAACGAGCTCTAAGAGTATTTTAAGAGCTTCTTTTGAGTCAATACCTTTCTCCAAGCATTCGAGTAATTTATTCGTAGTCTCTTCTAAGTACTCCTCCTTTAATATAAATCCAACACCCTTTATTGATGCATTGAGGCCTGCTGGACCATAGCTTACTACTGCTGGTGTATGCCTAAGAAAACCTATGAGAAAGTCTTCTCTAGTGCTTTTGCCTTTGAGGACACGCTGTATGAGTTCTTTTCTCTCAGTGAAGATATGTTTAATAAATTGAGCGGGAATACTGCTCATCAAAGAATATTGTAATTATGTTACTTAAATATATTTGAGAGCTTTTACAGGAATCTTGTATAGTTGGGTTAATTTATTTACTGTTGAACGCATAGCTACAAGAGCAAAAGCTCCTATAGGGTTTGCCTTAGCTATTTTACATGCATCAAGTAAAGCCGAAATTGTAGCCCCTGAGCGAATAATGTCGTCTACAACTAGTATTTTTTCATCTGGTTTAAGTATGTTCTTAGGTAAGTATAGGTACGAGTATAGTCCACTTGGAAAAACTCTTTTTATCTCAATAAAGTCTCTCACACCTATTTCTTTTCTATGTTTAGCTATAGCTATGTCGACTCCTATTTTCTCTGCTATAAGGACGGCTAGAGGTATGCCGTCTGTTTCTACAGTTAAAACTTTTTCTACTTCACTAAACTCTTCTACAACTACGCTTGCAACTAAACTTAAAAGCTGTGTATCACTAATGATTTTAGATACATCTACTACGCCATTAGTTAGTTTTAATTTTCTATCGAGTAATTTAGGCAGTAATGTTTCGTGAAATTTATTTATTATTTCTCTGGCTCTTTCTGTGCTTGGAAGTATTCTCCCATTGATATATTGGCTTAAAAGTGAGGGTGATAGATTAAATACTGGTGAAAGTTCATCATATGAGAATTCTTTCTTAAGTACCCTTAGTACTTCTACTGATATTAGCTTTAGTCTAAGAGAGTCTAGTTTTCCCGACATTCAAGTATATAATTGAGTGATAAGAGTTTAAAAATTTGTTTAACTTATTTTAGTACTAAGAGTTCTGTTAAACTTATCCTGCTCTCTTAAACAAGTTAGTACATTATATAGTAGTGGTAAATGATAAAGATTTGCAGAAAAATCTCGGGGAACAAGGTAAATAATTTTATTAAAAAAATAACACAGAATATTTAGCCTGTTAATATTATCTTTTTAACGAAGTTTATTACTTCTGCTTGATCTCCTTTCTCTCTAATTGCTTCGAGTTCATCTTTTCTAGCGTATATTAAGAGCGCTTTCTTAAGGCAGTTTGCTATAAATTCTTTCGATAGTGCCATTGCTCTAACAGGATTCATCCTATAGGTAAACTGGTCTTCACCATACCAGCCGTCGTAACCTATGTCGATTGTCGCGTAAAGGAAGTCTACATAGCGCCAAATATCTCCTGTTCCGGCTACTCTATCTTCATCGTTGCTATGTAGCTTAGCTGTGTTTGAATGTATGTTAAGTAGAGGAACTCCAAGTACTTTTAGTGCATACACTGTTTGAGAAGGCTCTGACGCATACATTTGTTCGTGACCATAGTCAATACAGACTCCCATGTTATCTACTCCGCATTCTCTATTTACTTCTTTAGCAATGAACGCCGCTAAGTGCGTTGTCGGTATCACCATATTTCCTTCACGAGGCTCATGAAGTTTTGCTTCGACGCAGAACTTTAATCCATTTTTATGAGCTTCTTTATTTATTGTAATGCATGCATCTATAAACATTTCAAGCTGTTTACCGTAATTTACTTCAAAGTTGTAGTCCCAGCCATCAGAGCCAGGCCACAAGTTTACTGTTCCACAGCCTAATTTCTTAGCTATTTCAATAGCTTTAAGAGCTTGTTGTAGAGCTTCTTCTCTGATTTCTTTCTTTACATTGGTTACTCCACCCATTTTGTACTTAGGGTCCGTCCAGAGATTCATGTTCATGTTTGTTGCAACCATGTCGTGTTCTTTCAAGAACTCTTTTACTTCAGCTATTTTATCTTCATTTATTTCGCCTTTTTCATTTAAAAATAGTACATCGTGGAACTCTACTCCCTTGATGCCAGCTTTATATACTCGCTCAAGCTGAGAAATAATGTCGCTTTTAAGCTCAGGGAAGTATCCTTTGGTAGCAAATCTGTCCATGAAGTCTCCTGCTGCCCAGTGTCCAGCAGCTATTTTTATGTCAAAGTCCTTTATGAATTCTTCAAGTTTTTCTCCTTCAAGGTACCCTACATAGTATGTTTCAAGTTTGCTTAAATTCTCTCTAGTTATTTTCACATTTTTTTCTCAGCTACAAAATATTTAAAACTAAGTACCGAAGTATGATTTAAATCAGTTTGACAGAAACGTTTTCTAAATATCGAAGCTGTACCTCTGATTAAAGTAAAGAAGAAAAAATAATAGTTTAAAAATTATAGGTATTCTTTCCAATACTTTACGCTTTCAACTAAATCATTTATAACTGTTTCTTCTTTTGCTTCAAATGGATGAATTACTTCTAAGAACAAGTAGACTTTACTTGCTCCTCCTTTTTCTAAGGCTTTTATTACTTTATCTGGTTTGATTATTCCGATTTTATTATACTGTTCTGTGAATGGCCAGTGTCTGTCGGCTTTCCCGTCTGTTTGCTGTATATGCAGGCATGGCGTGTCTTTAGCAAGAGCTTTTAGCCATTCATAGGGATCAAGATCTTTCTTGGAAGCAGCTTTAGGATTACACGCATGTCCTACATCAATGCATAGCTTTACGGGTATCGCTGAATACTTGTTTACTTCTTTCAGTATATTTTTAGCTTCTTCGATGCTAGCTGGAGGTTCTCGGCTTATGGGCATCGGCTCCCATAGTATATTCTCTAAGCCATATGCCTTAGCATACCTTGTTAATTCAGATACCTCTTCTAAAAGCACTTTAAGTAGGAAGTTTCTTCTCTCCTCGTTTTCATAGTCGTGTACAGTCATAGCGCCAATATGTCCGCCTGTAGCTTTAGCTCCAAGAATAGAGGTTATTTTTACTGCTCTGCAGTACCAGTCTAGTGCATCGAGTCTGAACAAGGGATTTGGATGTAGAAGCATGTTGAAGCTGTATGCTGCTAAGCCTGTAAAAGTACTGTGAATTTCTACACCATATTCTTTGAGAGCATCTATGCATTCATTTAAGTATACTTCAATTGAGTTCCAGGAAGATTTAGGGTCGAGTAAGTCGAAGCTAAACTGGACATATTTTACTTCAAGCTTAGTTGCAGTAATTTCGATCCATGCTTTAGGTTCAACTAATCTTTTTACAGCCCAACAATTATTTACTCCTAATAGAAACTCTGTCACATTTCTTTATATTCTTAAAAAATATAAAAAACTAAGCGAGAGTAAATTCTGGTTAACAGCATTTATACTACCTCAAATATCTTTTTTGTCGTTGAACAGGTAATAATAGATGAAAAGAGATAAATAGAAATTGAGGAAAAGGTGAAGTGTCTAAAAAGGCTGAGGGTAAATACCAGAACATAATCAATGAAAAACCGATAAAGAATCTAAATAAACCAAATATTAATTTGGTTAAAATATTTAACAAATATCATAACACTAATATTTATTTACTAAAATTAAATGAAAAAATAAGAACCAGTATTGGTAGTAGTAAGGGAAAAAATTCCTGCTTTTTGATATCTAGTCTAAAGACCCCCTCGGTGAGAACGAAAAAGGTGCACTCTTTCATGAAAAAGGTGCACGAGGTGGCTATATTCGAGATAGTTTTAATAAATATGCTTATATTGGTGTTTTTTCTAGTATTATTAAAAAATAGTGTTGCAAAGGTGTAGACAAATGATGTTTGATAGCAAAACTTACAAAATATTAAGTACTCTACACTTGAATCCATTGAACTTAATGGAAATCTCAAGAGCTACAGGTATACCTTACTCTACGCTAAGGCGACGGATAAATAAGCTTAGAACACAGATCAGAGTCTTCGCTAGACCTAATTACTGGAGACTGGGCTTAGCCCCTATGGTATATCTTCTGCCTTTCAGTGAAAAAGACTTTGATGTCTTCAGTAAAGCATACTACACTAGAAGTTTAATTAAATTCTTCCATAGAGGAGGAAGAAAACTCTTCGTGTATTTGACAATACCAATGGAGTTTAAGAGCATAATAGATGTTGTACTAAGGTCTACTGCTGAAGTATATTTTGCTGATGAAGTAATAGAAATGACGTCTCCTAAGGAATTTAAGCCCGAGGTCGACTGGGAGGAGGTATTTAATATTGTTGTAAAAACAGAAGAAAAGAAGATAGAGATTGCAAAAGAAGAAGTATTTGATGTGAAAGATCTGCTTATTATAAGAGAGCTTGAAAAAGATTCACTAATAACATTCAAGAACATAGCTGAAACAGTTGGAATAAGTGAGGAACTTTGTCTTTACCACTATTACAGGCATATTATTGAGAGAAAATTGATAAAAGAGTTTACAGTAAGAGTGAAGATAAGTAAAGAAGAAATACCTTCATTGCTATTTATTATAGAAGCTAAAAGAAATATTACTGGTTTAATAAAAGGCTTTCAGAAAATACACTATGTAGAGGATATTTACTTAACGCGTAATAAGTATATTTTAGTTCAAATACAGCTTCCTTCAAGCTACTGGGTGAATTTATTCAGACTGCTAGATAGGCTACAAGAAGAAGACATAGTCAAGGAATATGATGTACTAGTACAAGACCCTAAGGTATGCCTAGAGCTTCCACTAAACGATAAGGCCTGGAATGAGACCCATAGACGCTGGATGATAGACCCTGTTCTAGAAGAAATCATTAGGAGTAGACGTAAAGCCTAGCTTCACTGTAGCTTATTTCATGTTGCTTTTTCTTCCAATAGTACTTGTAGTAGTCTTTTACAAATTTCTTAACAAGCTGCTCAAATCTAATAGGATCTCTTTTTCTCAGTTCTCTGAGCTCTTTCTCTAATTCAGGACAACTTAAGCCCCCATTAGGTTTAAGTAAAGTCTGAAACTGTTTTTCTACATAAAGAACTAGCGGATGATTTTCTCTAAGGCGCTCGACTTCAGTAGTTAAAGTGCTTTCACCTATTTCATCTAGTGTTCTTAAAATCAGTTCGCTTAAAAGAAACCATACAACTAGGTTACTCATCAAGTAAATAGGGGAAGAGTCTTTCATATCTTTTTCTTCGAGGCGATTTTCTCTTTGATTTTTTGCATTTTAAGTACTTGATATATGTTAACGTTGCTGTCTACTTCTAAGTACTTCTCTGCTACTTCTAGAGCTTTTAATCCATCATTACTTAAAACAAGTATTGTAGTTTCAGATGGAGAAGAGCCTGCGTTACCTAAAGCTATGTCTGCTTCAAAAGGTATAAAGCACTTGCAGCTAAGACACTTAGTGCTAGACTTAAGTTCTGAAAGCTTTATTGATACTATTGAGGAGCCGATATATATTTTTAAATCTTTTTTAACTACTTCCATTCTATTAATTTTTTCTACATTAATGTTATTTGATTCAAGAATATTTTTAATACTTGATAAATAGAAGTTTTTAAAGCAGAAAAGCCCTATTTTTAAGAACTTTACTCCCATTAACTTCTCTAAGTTAAATGCAGCTCTAATATGGCACGGCAAGCCTATAATGCAGACTTTCTTATCTTTGACTCTAGAGAAGTCTATTTCTTGAAGTATGGGTGTATAAAAGTACCTTGAACCAGATATTTTAACAGCGTCGCTGCTATTGGTAATTGAAATAGCTCGAGGTGCATTAAAGTCTCTCGCAGCTGCCACGGCTTCGTCCACAGCTTTTTCTTCAAGTAGCGCGTAGACAATGGTTGAAGCGACTCCTCCGTTTTGAGCAATCTGAGCTATGTTTTCTAGTCTTGTTTTGGCTTTAGCAGAGTATTTAATGTTTATGTCTTTAGTTAAAGTCATGTCAGGACATACTTTTTTACATATACTGCATCCTATGCATTTTTCTTTATTTAAGTGTATTTTTTCATCAATAATAGATAGAGCTTTTGTAGGGCATACTGCTATACATGCTCCACAGAGCGAGCAGGGCTTCATTTAAATAACCACTTGTTTTCGGGCATATTAAGTTCTCTGGCGCTTGCTTTATCTGAAGCCTTGTACTTAAGTCCCTTAATTACTGCGACCGGAATTCCTTCAGCACCGTTACCCATAACAAGTTCTGCTGCTGAAGCTATTTCGTCGGCTATGGCTATTCTTTTTACTCGAAGAATATAGCCAAATAGATCTTCTGTGCCTCTATAATCTTTGAATACTTCAATGCCGGCGGCTCCTATAGCCATGTTTATGTGTCCCTCTCTTAGAGGTCTTCCATAAGTATCCGTAATTATTACTGCTACATTTTTCCCTGTAAGTTCTCTGATTCTTTTTCTTATTTTTCTCGCACTTTCATCTGGATTTTCCGGTAAAAGAGCAACTATTTCGGAAGTCCCGGCTACATTAGACTTATCTACTCCAGCATTAGCGCAAACTAATCCGTGCTTAGTTGTTACTATGAGATGTCCTCGAACAGCCTTAACGACTTTAATACTCTCTCTAAGTATTACTTCGACTAAACGAGGGTCTTTACCAGTTATTTCTGCTATTTTTAGGGCTTTTTCTGAAGGCACTATTTCGCTCAGCTTAACTACTCTGCCTTCGGCTTTAGAGACTATTTTACTCGAGACTACAATTATATCTCCGTCAGCTATCTCAACGTTGTTCTTTTTTGCTGTCTCGACGATTAGTAAACCTAAGTCGTCGCCTTCACGCACTAAAGGGAAATTTTCTAGACCTATTATTTTAACTTCAATAGGCATGTGTTACTTAATTCTAGCTCAGTATTTGTGATATTCGGTATACATATCCAAGCGAATACTTCTAATGCATAGGAGAAGTCAGATTTATGTGTCTGCACCCACTATAGCTATAGAGTATGTCTACTGAAACTAAAAAGAAGAAGCTTGGAAGATTTCAAGTAATGGCGCTGCTTCAAGCAGCTCGCTTTTATGTACTGACAGGAGACTTAAAGAAGGCCTACTCTTTTGGCTTAAATAGAGCTATTTTCTACGCTTGGGCAAAGTATTATGGGCGTTTTGCTCCGCGAAAAAGAGCCATAAAGAAGGGAGAAGAAGTAGTTACTGTGAAGGAGGGAGACAAGTACATGGCTTATGTAGGCAATGAGGGCGCGTTCATAACTAGGAACGGCTGGTTTATTATCGGAGATAAGGAACAGAGGCCTGAGGACTATGAAAGAGAGATAATAGCCAAAATAAATAGCGTAGTTCCCTACGAAGAAGCGTGGAAAGTCGCAGTAGAGTATGTAAAACAGTTCAGTAAAAGTGTTCTATTAGACCAGCAGAAATTCTATGAGAGAGTGTACAAGCCTGTGAGAGATAGTTTTCTAGAGCTTATGGAAAGATATAAGAAAGCTAAAAAGAGCACGCTTGAAGAGTTTTTCGGAGGAAGCTAAAGTAAAAGACATGGTAATTTACTTAGTAGAATTCTCATGTAGCAAGGGAAGTTGGTGAAAATATGGAAGAGTGGACAAAAGACCTCTTAGAGTTTTGGTATACTCACGTAGGAGACCCCTTCGATATAACTAAGGATCTAGGTGTTCTTAGACTAGAGTTCCTTAAGCAACGTTTTAAACGCATACTCAATAAACTCAAAATAAGTTTAAATGAGGAGTCTAAAGTACTTTCAGTCTTAGCAGGAACAGGGGTAGATGCCTTTGCTTTAGCAGAAACCTACGGCTGTAGAGTAGTGTGCGTAGAGTATTTGCAGAGTCTCGCTGAAAAAGGCAAGAAGTATGCTAAAAAGAATAGACTTAGAGTAGAGTTTATTGTAGGAGACGCAAAAAAGCTAGTAAATTTAATAGATGAAAAAGACTTCGACTTAGCAATACTATGGGGCAATTCTCTTCCCCACATCGACATATATAGCTTAGACAAGATCGCGTCTCAAGTAAACCAAGTACTGGCTGACTCTTCACCATTTTTGTTAGAGTACTTTGAGTCTGTGTACAGCAGAGAATATAGATTTGTTACTGCAGAGTTCGACCAGTATCCTATGATAAGTATTCATTTAGACTTCAATCCAATGAAGGGATGTGCTAATAGGCTGCTATTGTGCTTTAAGGAAAATGGTCTTTGTGAATACATCAAGTACCCCTATTTCACCTGGAGTCCCTGGATAGTAGAGTATGTACTTAGAAAAACAGGCTTCGGCGAAGTCGTAACAATAATCGACGAAGGAGCTTATGTTACGGCTGGGTGGAAGACTTAAGATATATTTAAATAAAGTACTCGTTTTTCAATAAAGTGAGAGGCTTCGCTTTAGTTAACTGCACTGTTTATTCTCCTGAAGAAAAGTATGAGGCAGTAGCGGTACTCGGAAACAAAGTCCTCAAAGTGAGTTGCGAGAAAGAAATCCTTAGATTATCGAGAGCACTTAGCCTTAAAGTATATGACTTAAATGGAGCAGTTGTTTTACCAGGATTTATTGATGCGCATCTACATCTAGCTGGCCTGGGCTTTTCTTTAGCTCAGCTGGACTTAAGGAATGTGACTTCTATCGAGGAGCTTAAAAAGCTAGTTGCCAAAGAAGTCTCTAAAAAGCCTCCAGGGGCATGGATTCTTGGACGAGGGTGGGATCAAGAAAAATTTGCTGAGAAAAGATATCCTACGCGCTGGGATCTAGATGAAGTCGCTCCAAGAAATCCTGTCTTCTTGAAACGTGTATGCGGACACGTAGCTGTAACTAATTCACTTGCACTAAGAATAGCCGGAATATCTAAGAAGACTCCTAATCCTCCAGGAGGAGTAATAGATAGAGATGAAGCCGGCGAGCCTACAGGAATTCTTAGAGAAGCAGCACTTGATTTCATCTACCGAGTTATAGTCCAGAAGCCTGAAGAATATGTAGATGCTGTCAAGAGAGCATCACTTAAGCTATTATCCGAGGGAGTAACCTGTGTAGCGGCTGTTTCATGTGACTTCAATGAACTAAAAGCACTGTTTCAGCTCAGTAGCAAAAGTGAACTCTTTCTCAAAGTAAGAGCTTACGTCAACTACTCTACTTTTGTTAAGCTAAAAGACATTGTTCCACCAGATATTTCACTGAAGCCAGTAAGTCTAGCTGGAGTCAAGCTACTTCTCGACGGCAGCTTAGGAGGAAGAACTGCGTTCCTCAGAGAACCCTATTCAGACAATCCCTCAACACGCGGAGTACTATTGGTGAATAAAGCTAAGCTAGAAGAGATTCTAAGAGAAGTTTCTCGCTACAGATGGCAGCCAGCAGTTCATGTAATAGGTGACGCTGCTCTCGAAGTATATTTAGATGTGTTAAAGAAAGTGAAGCTTCCTAGGCCCCGTGCCGAACATGCTTCGCTTACACCTCCTGACTTACTAGATTTAATGAGCGAGCTAAAAGTAACACCTGTTGTTCAGCCTCACTTTATTGTATCCGACTTCTGGGTTGTAGAGAGATTAGGTGATAGAGCAAAATATATCTATGCGTTTAAATCTATGCTTAAAAAGGGTCTGAAAATAGCTTTTTCAACAGATGCTCCCGTAGAGCCTTCAAATCCGCTACAGACAGTAGAGGCTGCTATAACCCGAGGACAAGGTGTCGTTAAATTATCTGAAATAACTCCACAAGAAAAACTAACAGTACAAGAAGCGCTGAATGCTTATACTGTTGGAAGTGCTTACGCGTGTAGAATAGAAAACTACTATGGAAAAATTAAAGAAGAATATTCAGCAGACTTAGTTATCTTAGACAAAGATCCACATAAAGTAAATACACGTGAAATTTCTTCAATAAAAGTGCTAGCAACTATTGTTGAAGGAAGAGTAGCTTACGGAACACTAGATTTAAAGAGGCTTGAGGAGTAGCTGTACTGTGAGTACTGTTTACTCTTCTATTATTTTAAAGAACATTGATATTCCTTCAACACTAGTATTAAGGAGAAGTACTTTGGATGAGCTCAAAAGTATTGTCGAGAAAGAGTATCCTTTAGAAATATGTGGAGTCTTAGCTGGTAAAATAGTCGACAAAAGGGCTTTTGTAGAAGAATATAAAATTCTCGAAAATATTTTAGAGTCTAGTACTAGATTTTGGTTTGATGAAAGAAAATGGATGGAAACTGTATGTGAATTTAAAAGAAAAGGATTAGAGTACATAGGTCTATTTCACAGCCACCCTGATGGATCTGTGCTACCCTCACTGGCTGACCGCCACCGTATGATGGAGTGTCCCGGAGAAATATGGCTTATTCTAGCTTACTCACCTAAAAAAGGATTTGATATATGCGCGTGGGTTATATCCGACTATATATCTTCATTTAGTAAGGTGAACTTAGTTATAACGTAAAGCCTAAAACTTTTAAAATGTTTTCTCCAAAGAAGCGTTCTCTTTCTCTAAAATTTTTTATATCTCTTGAATAATCCAGTCAACGTGTATTTCATCGACGTACCACTGTCTCCGGTATTAAGCTTTCTCTCGTTTACCCTACTGCTAGATCTCTATGTTTATGCACGGAGACTTCCTGCTGCAATATACACTATTTTGCCTCTCGGATTAATGTTCTTCTCTTTTGTATCATGCTTGTCTAGAGAATTAGACCACTTTCTCTCTTTTCTTTCCCTCATAGTAGTTTTACTAGCTCTTATTGCGGAGAACCCATTTGCTATTATTCCTACTACACACTATCTATATTTTGCATTTATGTTATCCTTATTCAATATCTTAATCTTACCGTGTATGTTTTTAACAACACTTTTAAGTGAGATATATGCGCTAGTATTTTCTTATGTATACTTAGTAACAGTCATTCTATCAAATATTCTGGTGCTACTATTTTTATCAGCAGCAGTACACTTTGATAAACATATAAAGGTTACTAAAAGGCATTTATTCTTAGCAGCAATACTCGCTATAGTGACATATTCATTAGCTATCATCAAATTAGTGCTATACAGAGCATTTTTAATGCCATTAAGTTTCTATGCATCACTGATAGCCTCTCTCTTTTCTTTTCCTATGTCCATTTTAAGTACAGCCTTTGCTTTATATCATATACCTCCTCTTGTACTGGATTTCTTAAAGCTTTTTTACAATATAACCTATAAGTTAGTATTCAGGCATGTTGCAAGACTAAGGTAAAAACAGCGTAAGACTTACTTCTGGTTCTTTCCTTTTTAGCCACTACTTTACAGTTAAGTAATGTTTTAAAGTATCCTTCAAGAATGCCTTTAGCTAAGGCTTCTTCCATGCTGTTTGTTGCGCGGGAAGCTTTAATTTTTATTCCTTCGTCTGAAGAAATAAGAGAGAATCTAAATAGCCTTATTTTAGATAAATAAGGTAGAGTTTTTAAAGCATCTCCTATATTAAAGGTTTTTTCTGACTTTAATTTTTCTGCAAATTTTTCTCCTAGACATCTACCGAGGTACCATGCTACTATGTAGGCGTCTGCACCTATTTTTGCTTCCATTGATGACAATGCCTCTTTGAGTAACTTACATAAGTTAATTTTCATTTTCTTTGCACTTCCTGCTGCATTATTGCTAGTTATTCTCACTTTAATAGCTCTAATCTAGCCTAATATTTAAATCTGCGCACGAAGTTCTTTTAGTATTTTCTAAGTTTTGGGTTATTGTGCTAACTTTCATAAATATTGCTTTGGGATTTATGCATTGACCGAAAATAATCTAGAAGAAGCTTTAGGGCGTCTTCTTTACTCATATCTTTTACTTCAATTATTTTTGTTTTCTTTTTACAGCCATATGTTATTTCTATTCTGTTTTGAGGAAAACCTATTTTTACTAGAAATCTTTTTAGCGCAGCATTTAGTCTTCCTGCCACATCTACCTCTGGAGTAGTGAATACGAGGTCCCCGCCCTCTAGCAGTAGTTTTTCTTCTTTTTCTTCGCTTTTAACAATTACTTTGAATCTTAAGCCCTGTTTTGTTTCTTCAATAAGCTTAATCAGTTCTCTTTCACTCACGAGTCTCGACCTCTAAAGCCTTTTCTTCTACTTTCTCGAATACTTCTGGTACAGGTACTGCTCTAGCCATTTCTCTTACGATATCCATTTTACATACTGTTCCGACGAGTTTCCCTTCTTCATCAAATACTGGTAGTCCGTCTACGCCTTCTTCGATCATTAATTCTATTGCCTTAGCTACACTGTCTTTAAGGAGTATTTTTGCTTTTACTGGTATACAGGCGTCCTGCGCTGTTAGCGGAAGAATCCTTATGTATCTGGCTATCTTTTTACCTGCCTTTATTAGTTTTCTAGTCCACATGATTAAGACAGCTTTTCTTCCCTTAAGGTACTCCTCTATTGGAGTAAATACCAGTTTGCTCTCAGATATTACTCCTATAACATTATTTCCTTCAGCTACTGTGACTGCATCTAAGCCAAGTGATCTCATTTTTCTGAGCACGTGGAGAAGCGAGTGATGCGGATGCACAATGCTGTATTCTCTAGGCATAACAATGTTTTCTACTAACGGAATATCTCTTGAGTGTTTAAGGTACGCTTTTACTAAATCGTCTTTAGTTACTAAACCGATAACGTTTCCTTGTTCGTCTTCTACAAATACTGCATCTACGTCGTTAGCTACCATTTGGTAAGCTATTTCTTCAAGAGTAGCGTCTTTTTTAACTCTGGGGATATCTTTTTCGACTATCTCTTCTACTAGTGCTGGTTTTTCTAAGAAAGTTATACCAAAGCGCGTTTTCATAACGGGTTCTGCGTAAGGCTTAGGTCTCTTCCAGTATCTGCCTCTTTCAGCAATGTAGTATAGGATATCTCTTTTAGATACTATTCCTACAATGTTTCCCGTGTCGTCTACTACAATGCAGTGAGAGACTTTATACCTTAGTAGAGTTTTACGGCAGTGTTCTAAAGTGTCCTTAGTGTATACTACTGGTATGTCTGTTCTGATAATATCTTCAGCTGTTATTCCTGTTTTCTTGGGTGCAACTTTTCTAGGTACAGCTACTAATTGAAGTAAGGTGCCTGTTGATTCTCTTACAATGCCTTCTGAGTAAGCTTCGATTGGTATTGGTGCAGGTACTGGAGTAACAGGAACTCTTTCTGGTTTCCTTCCTTCAATGTAGGCTCTGGCAATGTCTTCTATTGTTATAATGCCCACTAGCTTCTCGTTTTCATCTATTACTGGCAGAACACTTGTTCTAGTTTTGACCATGAAGTCGGCTACGACGCTTACAGGTGTATCGAGGGTGACTAGCGGTATACCTCTTCTCATAAGTTTGAAGGCTTTCATTACATAAGCTACTTTAGGTCCTCGAGACAGTATTTCTTGCTTTGCTTCTCTCTTAAAGAACCATCTACTTGTTTCAATAAAGTCTTCAGGAGTTATTATGCCCTGTATTTTGCCTTCAGAGCTCAAAACTACTGCGGCC
The DNA here is from genome assembly GCA_003649445.1 of Thermoprotei archaeon. The sequence goes on from QMRV01000021.1 coordinate 19,999, forward strand.
TTAGCGCCGTAGCCTACAATACGCCACCAGATTCTATCTACTCTTTCTTTGCCGCTGCATACCATTACTTTCTCTTCTTCCTCTAAGCTAGTGTATACTTCGGCTACGCTTTTTGCACGAGGCTCTACTCCGCTTTCTTTAAGTTTCTCAACTATGTCGAAAAGAGAAACTGTGCCAACTACTTTGCGCTCAAAAGGAGATGTAACTACTAGTGCTTCTTCTAAGCCGAACTCAACCATTATTTTATAAGCTTCCTCAATAGACATTTCGGGTGTTAAAAGAGGGTGTTCGCGGACAACATCTCTAACCGTAATTCTAGATTTCTTAGTAGTTGCAATTAATACATCATGTAAAGTAATAAAACCTACGCAGTTGTCGCTAAACGGATCCCTATATACTGGGGCGACTTTAAGCATAAGTCTCCTAAACACACGTCTACAGTCTACAAGCCTCTCGCTCAGAAGAATACGTACGCCGAGAGGAACAACTATGTCTTTTATTTTCATGAAATCCACCTTCTTTTGAAGAAGACTTGGAGAAATTTAAATTTTCTGTATACTTTCTCTCAGACGAATTTTAGCAAAGTTTTCTTATGTAAAATACCAGCGGGGCCTGGCTTAATGGATTCGACTTCAATGTTTACCCATACTTTCTCTGAGTGAAGATATACGGCGGCAGTGCCTTTAGTGCAAAGAGGAGTTCCTGTAAGAAGACCTTTCAGCATTTTTAGTTCTCTTAGCTTTAATTTCTTTCCTTCGGGCAGAACTAGTCGTAATGAAATTTCTTCTGCTAAGCAGCTATTTGTTTTCTCGAGAATTACTGCGCTGCTTACGTACCCATCGAAGCCGAGTGATCTCCAAGTATCCTGTGAAACTATAATCTCGTTTTCGCCGTCAAATGTTCCTCGAATCCAGCATGCAGTCTTTTTCTTACCTCTCAGCACTACTACTTCTCCTGTCTTAAGCTTGAGATGCTTAGCTAGATCTTTCGATACTTTAACGTACATTCCTGACCTTTTCTCTTTTCTTATTTTTCTGACTAGTGCTGCTTGATGCATAGTCTCACCTTAGCGGCGTTAGCTTCTGTAAAATCTCCAGAGACCCTTCAAATACCTATATATAAATTTTACTGATGGATTCCAAGCTACTTTCATATACTACCAGTAATACTTCTTTCTCGTGATAACAATAGAAGATTTCGCGAAAATAGATTTGAGAGTAGGTATTGTTAAGAAAGCGAAAAGAATACCTGGGTACACTAAGCTACTTAAGCTAGAAGTTGATATAGGGTCTGAAGTAAGAACTCTTATAGCAGGTATTGGTGAGAAGTATTCTCCTGAAGAATTAGTAGGGAAAAGAGTAATTGTAGTAGCTAATCTCAAGCCCAAGAAAATAGCTGGAGTAGAGAGCCAGGGAATGATTTTAGCTGCAGTTGACGATAGAAACAATATTTTCTTAGTAACGGTAGAAGGAGAAGCTCCTCCAGGAGCTAAGGTAAGATAGACATGGAAATCGAAGTCAAATTTAAAGTGGATAACTTAGGGGACCTGGAAAATAGGTTAAAGGAGCTTGGAGCAGTATTTAAGGGAACTGAAATCGAGGAAGACATATACTATCAGCATCCTTGCCGAGATTTCAGGCTAACAGATGAAGCTTTGAGACTTAGACGTACACCTAAAGCCTATGAACTTACCTATAAAGGTCCGAGAGCTCCCGGAAAACTTAAAGCTAGAGAAGAGATAGTTGTTGAAGTAAAAGACTTCGTGAAAGCAGATATTCTTCTAAGAAAACTCGGTTTCCGTAAAATAGCTGTTGTGAAGAAAACTAGGAGAAAATACATCTTAGGAAATAGAGAAATATGTTTAGATGAAGTAGAGGGTCTTGGAGAATTCATTGAAGTAGAGCTCCTTGTAGAGAAGTCTCTCAGCGAGGCTGAAAAAGAACTACTTGATTTCGCTAAGAAGCTAGGTATTAGCGGCGAACCTATTACTAAGTCGTATCTTGAACTTCTCTTAGAGAGGAGAACATGAAGGCTCTTATCGCGGGCTGGAGAGATCTCTCAACTGTAGATATTATAGGTGAGCCTTGTTTTACGGCATGGTTCTGTGGCTGTAACTTTAGATGCCCTTGGTGTCAAAACTGGCCTATTGTAGAGTGCCGTGACTGCCGCGAAGTAGAAGTCAGTTATATTGCTGAAAAAGCCTTGAAGTCAAAAATGCTTGTAGATTTTATTCACGTTACTGGAGGAGAGCCTACACTTCAGTACGAAGCTCTTTCAGAACTCTACCAGAGAGTAAAAGAGGGCGGCATGAAAACTAGCCTGGATACTAATGGTGCTAAGCCTGAGGTAGTTGAGAGACTTGTGCCGTTGCTAGACCACTTGGCACTAGACATAAAAGCTCCTCTAACAAACGTAGAGAAGTACGCTCAAGCAATAGGTCTTCCTGTAGAGCTAGTTGAAAGAAACCATATAGTCGATAAAGTTAAGAAGAGTCTTGAAATAGGTTTAAAACATTTAAGTAAAATTGAAATACGCTTTCCCGTAGTGCCCAAGATACACTCAGAGAGCGACGTCATCGAAGCCTTGCTTCAAGTAGCCGAAATAGTTGATTCAGCAAAAGCCTGGAGTAAAGCAGTTTTCGTGCTGCAGCAGTATGTTCCTTCAGAAACAGTCCCCTCAGTTCTCTTTAGGAACGAGCCTATGACAGATCCCGAGCTCTTGAGGAAAATTGCTCATAGAGCTCTAAGGGAGATAGACAGCTTAAATAAAGTGTATATTAGGACTATTGAGCGGGTCGAAAAAATAGAGAAATTTTAGAAGAGTGTTTTTGTGAAGTTTACTTCTTTTACTAGAACATAGGGTGTTTTCGAGGGCAGTGGTGTTTCCCACCAGTAAACATGATAGAGTTTTTTAGTGAGCCCTACAATATTCTGTAGGATTCTAGGAAACGTATCCGCTATTCTTAGTCCTCTAACAGCGTACTTTATCTCACCGTTCTCGATCAAGAATACGCCATCTCTACATACTGTCGAGAATACTCCTTCTCTGATATTCTGGTACCTAGTATACCAATTGTTTGAAACATAGATTCCTTTCTTTACTTCACGGAATATTTCCTCCTCGTTGTAGTCTCCTGGAAGGACTTTGAGTACTCGCGGCGAAGGCGAAATCCAGCCCGCGTTTCCAGTAGACTTTGTCTTGAAAGCTTTGGCAGTCATAGTATTGTGTAGAAGAGACTTCAGTACACCCCTTTCTATAACAGTAGTGTTCTGTGTTGGCACACCTTCGTCGTCGAAACTTCTAGCACCTACTGTTTTAGGCTCTCTTCCGGCGTCTACAATAGTGATAGATTCTGAGCCTACTTTCTGGCCGAGTTTATTTGTAAGGAAAGATGTTTTCATAAGAATATCTAGCGCTGAAGCAGCTCCTAGAACACTGCCTAGAAGATCTGCGGCTACTAGAGGATCTAGCACTGCGTCATACCTGCCAGCCTCTATTTCTCCTACTTTTGTGGCTTCTTTAGCTATTCTTCCAGCCTTTTCTCCAGCTTCGCTAGGATTGAAGTCAGATATGTTTGTTGCACAAGATACTCCAGTACCAGAGTACTCTCCGTCAACGAATGCTCTAACAGTAATGTCTATCGACGAGTGTTTCTCCGAGGCTTCTACACCGGCAGAAGTTACAAGTACTCTAGTAGAGTCTCTTAAAGTGAGTTGACCAGCACACCTTTTAGCTCCATTGGCAAGTGCGGCTGAAATAGCTTCATCTACGAAGTCTGCTATTTTCTCACTCGACTCTATTACTCTCTTATCGTATGCTCCCTCTATAGGCGTGTACTCAAAGGGTCCTTGAGGAAGCGGAGTGTAGAAGGGGTTTTCTTTAGCGTATTTGGCTATACTGATGAGTTTTTCTACAAGCGCCTCTACTCTACTTAAGTCAAGAGTACTTCCCACTACAACTCTTTTATTATAGCCTATTCTTACGCGGACACCTGCTTCATTCCAGTGCTTAATAATAGTTATTTGATTGTTAGCGAAGCGCGCCATATAGCTTTCAGCTGAGCCGACTATAACGGCTGCATCACTAGCACCTAGTTTAAGTGCATAGTCAACAGCCTTCTTACCTAATTCTTTCATTTCGTCTACTTTCATAACATCACCTTTCCGGGAGAACTGGACTTAGGGGGAGCTACACTAAGCTTAACGTTTCTTAAAAGAACATGGGGTCCTCCAGCCCATACAGGGACTCCTTGCATAGGATTGCCTTTACCGCATGTTGCTGCAAAGAACTCTACTTCTTTGCCTACGGCCTCTACTTTAGAATAAAAGCCTTTTGTAGTAAACTCTATGAAGGGGTTGCGTACAGGGTACTTTATTTCGCCGTTTACAATATAGTAGGCTTCGAGTCCACCGTAACGCTGGAACCACCTTCTATCACATATGTTCCACTCAGCAAAGCTCTTAATATACACTCCTTTCTTGACTTCTTTCAGCATTTCTTCGAAGCTCCAGTCACCTGGAGCCATGTAGGTATTAGCCATCCTTATTATAGGTTCTCTATCGAACTGTGAAGCCCTCGCAGCAGCGTTGCTTTTTGTTCCAAGTAGTGAAGCGAACTCTCTGTTCATCAGGAATTCGTTTATTATGCCGTTTTTGAAGAGGTATCGTGGTCTAGCTTTTACTCCCTCGTCGTCGTATAAGTAAAATCCATAACTATTAGGTATAGTTGGGTCGTCGATTATAGTCACTTTATCTGATCCTATGCGCTCACCCAGCATTTCTAGCTTCATGTAGCTTTCACCTGCTTCTGCTCCTTCTCTACCCCATATTCTATCTAGCTCAGATGGGTGTCCACAGGACTCGTGTACTATTATTCCCACGAGCTCAGGGCCGAGTATTACGTCTACCGGCTCTTTTGGCGGAGCCTTTCCTTCTTCAAGAACTTTAGCTAGAACTTTTGCCTCTGATACAGTTCTATCGAGGATATTCCAGCGCTTGAAGTTTTCCCAGCCACCGCTTTCTCCGAGCTGCAGCCACCTCATGAGAGTCCCCTTACCAGGCATGTTGGCTATTATTAAGAAGAAGTATGATACTCTAGGGATTTTAGATGATATTAAGGCTCCATCACTATTACACACTATTTTCTCAGTGTAAGACGTAAAGATACGTAGGCTTCTTGTAGGAAGATTTATTTTAGTTTCAAGGAGAGCTTTATCTACTTTCATTAATTCTTTAAGTTTTTCTTCGAGCGAAATCTCTGCGGGATTCTCTTTAACATATAGCATGTAAGAGACTCTGTGAGCTTCTTCACTAGACAGATTCATTTCAGTTTTTCTCATTTTTTCGCTAATAACAGCTTCACGGTAAGCTTTTTCTACGGAGTCTCTTATACTATCTCTAGTCAACGTGTTAGTTGCAGAAAACCCTAATCCTTTTTTCGTAAAAACTCTCACACTTATTCCTGCTGACGAAGAATACCCCATACTAAGAGGAACGCCGTTTACCAACGAAACATGGTCGCTTAAATCTCTCTGGTATCTCGCTTCAGCGTAAGTTGCGCCCAATTTTAGTGCATAGTCAACGGCATACTGTAGAAGATCTTCCATACAAGATATTTGAGCGAACTTAGCTTATAAAATATGTGGGCGCTCGCTCGAGGACACTGCTAATCTTTAAATACTCTCCGAGAGTTTCACTACCGGCGAGTATATGAGAATAGTACTACTTCACAGCGATTTTATTGAATTTGAGCCTAAAATTAAAGCTATTGAAGAAGCAGAAAAAGTACCTAAAGAGAGGAAGAGAGTCGAAGAAGCGTTAGTCGTGTTCACTACGATCGAAAAAGGTGATAACGAAGAAATAGTGAAAAAAGCGGCTGAAGACATAATCGATGTACTTAACAAAGTAAAAGCCCCGCGAGTAGTTCTTTATCCTTGGGCTCACTTGAGCAGTAATTTAGCGCCGCCGGATGCAGCTTTAGCTTTAATGAAAAACCTCGAAAACGAGTTAAAGGGTAGAGGAATAGAAGTAGTTAGAGCTCCTTTCGGCTGGTACAAGGCTTTTACTATTTCTGTTAAAGGACATCCCTTAGCAGAGCTTTCAAGAACTATTAGCTTAGAGGAAGAGAAAAAGGAGACGGTAAAGCGCGGAGAAAAAAAGCACTTAATACTTACACCTGAAGGAGAAGAGCTTGACCCCGAGAAAGCAGATTTATCGAAGTTTAACGAAGAGTTCCGAATTCTAGTCGAAAAAGAGGCTCTTAAAAAAGAGCTCAAAGGAGGAAAACCTGTTATCCTAGAGTATCTGCAGAGATTTGGCTTCGAGTGGGAACCCTACAGCGATTTCGGACACATGCGCATGGGACCCTATGCTACACTCATATTCGATTTAGCTGCAGAGTACTCTCGCAGAGTAGCTCACAGCCTACCTATACCAGTATTCGAAGTAAAGGGAACTGCTTTCTTTAATCTTAAAGTAAAGCCTGTAAGAGAGCACGCCGAGCTCTACGGCGATAGGCTATACGTTATTAAGACAGATAGAGGGGATATGGTGCTTAGGTACGCTGCATGCCATCAGCAGTTCAGTTTAATTAAGGACTGGACACTGTCTTACAAAGATCTTCCCTTCGGAGCATTCGAAATAGCGGACTCTTATCGATATGAGCAGAGCGGTGAAGCAGAACTCTGTTTCAGACTAAGAAGATTCTACATGCCAGACTTACACATCTTCGTGAAAGACGAAGAGGAAGCAAAGAAGTGGGTCATGGTTATCCACGATAAAATAATGAGTGAAATGAGCAAAGTAGGTAGAAACTACGAGCTGCTGGTCAACGTATCAAGCCCCGAGCAGTACGAGAAATATAAGAGCTTTATTATCGAGCTTGCAAAGAAGATAGGCAAATCCGTTTTAGTCGCAGTATACCCGCCGGGAATAAACTATTACTGGACAATTAACATAGAGTACCACATACTAGATCAGCTCAAAAGGCCGAGAGAAGTAGGAACAGTTCAGATAGACATAGGTAACGCGAAGAGATTTGGCATAAAGTACATGGACAAAGACGGAACAGAAAAGTACCCAGTAATACTTCACACAGCAATAATAGGGAGTCTTGAACGCTACATATACGCGTTGTTCGACACAGCACTAATGAAAAAGAAGCCCGTGTTACCGCTCTGGATAAGCCCTGTTCAAGTAAGAGTAATTCCCGTAAGCAAAGAATACATGCCTTACGCTGAGCAGATAGCTGAAAAACTTTCCTCAGCAGGATACCGCGTAGACATAGACGATACCGACAGACCGCTGGGTAGAAAAATAGTTGACGCGGAGAGAGAGTGGGTTCCATATATTATTGTAGTAGGAGAAAAAGAAGTTAAAGAAAATGTAGTGAACGTAAGAATAAGAGAAACAGAAGAACAGAAAACAATGAAATTAGAAGAGCTAGTAAGTATGCTAGACGAGAAAATAAACGGCTATCCAAAGAAACCCTACGGCATACCAAGATATCTCTCTAAGAGACCCGGATTCCTGAAGCTAAGCTAAAATCTAGGTACTATTTTAAAGAAGTTTCTAGGTAAATTATCTGGGTTTAGTTAATGTACTCTTTCGTCTATAAAATTAAGCCCGAAGACAATGTAGCTACAGCTCTAGTTGAGCTAAAAAGAGGTCATGTTTATAGAATATTTGAAGAAGGAAGAGGTTTCATAGGAGAAATAAAAGCTGCAACAAAAGTCCCACAGTGGTATAAAATCGCGTTAACAGAAATACCCGAAGAAACTCCTGTAATTAAGTTCGGCTACCCTATAGGTCTAGCTACAATAGATATTGAGCCCGGAACCGTAGTTCATTTAACAAACATAATTCTAAGCCCTGATCTTGTTTTCGAAGAACTTGTTGAAAAAGGATTTACTTTAGGAAAAGCTCTCGTCAATATAGATAAAGGAGACAGTGTTAGAGTAGGCAAAAACTTTAAACCAACGCATCCTGTCCTCAAGGAGCTACCTACTGGAACAAAAATAGGATATGCTGCTAAACGAATTCTAGCAGATGAAATAGTTAGACTAGGAAATCTCACAGAACTGCCACACAAGCTTGGCTGGAACGAAAAGTACCGCAATTTAGTCAAAGAATTCTACAAGTTTCTGAACACAGGTGTAATAAGTATGAGTAGGGTGTAGTGTATGGAGAAGTGTTTAGCTTACTACAGGAAAAAACGCAGAGTATACGGCGTCAGAAACCATGTTCTAATAATCCCTACGACTTTCTGCGTAAACAATGTTGCCTATCAGATATGGTCTTTCTTCGCTGAAGAACGCTGGGGAGACTATGAAGAAAATAGAGTAGTTCTAGCGCTCCACGACGCAGGCTGCTGTCATGTAGGCTTTGACAGAGAAATAGCTTTCAGAACATTTCTCGGAGTAGCCTCAAATCCAAATGTGTATGGAGTACTACTCGTAAGCCTAGGCTGTGGTCAATTCTGTAAACCTCCGCTCAAGCCAGGAGAAGACAAGAAAACTAATTTAATGAACTTTAAGCTCTACGATAGATTAGTTAAGCGCGGAGTACCCGTAAAATGGGTTAATGTACAGGAAGTAGGATTCAGCAGAGCAGTCGAAATAGGAGTAAAGCACGTAGAGGCAATGGTTAAAGAAGCACGCAAACTCGAGAGAACAGGGTGTCCTTTAAGCAAAATAGTTATAGGAGTAGGCAATGGCGCAAGTGACCCTACTTCAGGGCTTTTTGCGAACCCGGCTGTAGGCTACCTAGTAGACTACTTTATAGAAAAGGGTGGAACAGTAGTCTTCACTCAGTCTACGGAAGTACTAGGAGCCGAAGAATATCTTTTCTCGAAGGTCAAGAGGGAAAAAACTAGACTCAAGCTCAAAAGGCTTCTAGAAACACTGATAGTATTCAAAGAAGGTCTAGAAGAATACTTAGGTATTTCCGATCCAACTCCAGGAAATATTGAAAGTGGAATCTCTACTCTAGCCGAAAAATCTCTCGGTACAGTACTCAAAATAGGGCACAGTAAAGACATTGAGATAAAAGATGTTCTATCATACGCGGAGAAAATACCTAGAAACGGAGGACTATACTTTATGGATGGTCCAGGAGAAGACCTGTTAGCTATAACAGGAATGGTGGCTGGAGGAGCACAAGCAGTAATATTCACTACAGGTCTAGGAACACCAATAGGTAGTGTTGTCGCTCCCGTTATAAAAGTGACAGCGAACAAGGAAACGTATACAAAACTAAACGAAATCATAGACGTATACATTCCAGTAGAAAAATTATTCGAGGAAAGTAAGTCTCTTCAAGAAATAGCGATTGATGTTCTATGGGATTATCTTTTAAGAGTATTGTCTGGTGAACCAGTTAAAGCAGAGAAAAGAGGACAAATGGATTTTGGTGTAAGAGAATACTGGATGAAAATGTAGCTAGTGTCCTAGAAGTTTCTTTAAGTAAACTTTAACGGCTTTTGCGTTAAGGTATATATGAAGTATAGCTGGTATAAGCATTAGTATTAAAGACAGAGTATGGATATTTACTAAAGCTGTCTTACCGGCGGCTCCTTTTCCTCGTGGAGCAAATATTAGCATTACTCCTGTAATTGCCCCACTTCTCGACCTTCGTAAACAATAGTAATTTTAGGATTTTTACTGCCTCTAGTGCCGTCGAGAAAAACTTTACTTAAATCAACTTTTTAAAACACCTATTTCTTCTCCTTTTTATAGATAATAGTGTATTGAGCCTCATCTTCGCTGCAAGAAGTCTTTTCTTTTATTGTACACTTGGGCAGTATATTTGAAATAAACTTTTTTAGTTCTCCGCTTACTTCAAGAGCTTCTTCTAAGCGACTGTTCCACCAAAAGTAAAGTAAGGTAGCGCTAATGGCTATTGCTATAAAAGCTACTAGAAATATTTTCATCGAGAGAAAGCATATCAAAATGAAAATACATCTTTCTCACTTTTTGTGAGTTTAAGAAATATTATTTATCGCAAATTTAATTAAATTTTGAGGAGTAGTAAATAACGCCCCCGTAGCTTAGTGGCCTAGAGCGCCCGCGTGGTAAAGTATCTCTATATAGAGCGGGTGGACCCGGGTTCGAATCTCGCGTAAAAAAGCGGGCGAGAGTCCCGGCGGGGGCTCCAGTTTTACACTGGCGTTAATAGCCTTAAGGAAGGTTTTCTTGAGACAAATTCGCAGTATTCATCGCCTTTACAGAGACATTTTACTTCAGTTAAGGAAATTCTTTCGCTTAAGATATGTGAAAGGAAGCCCGCTAGTATTCCTCTCAGATAGTGACTTCTAGGACCTTCTCCTTTGCCCCTGAAAGGTCTGCATTCAAAACTGTCATAGAGCCTGAATCTTATCCTTTTCTTCTTTTCGTCGAACTCTAGTATCTCATAATTTTTGACCCAGTTTAGTACTTTGAAGACTTCAAGTCCTAGAATAAATAAATCTATGCCTGATACTCTTGCGAATTTCTCCCATTTTTCTCCCATATGGTATCCTGCTCTAAAGCCTAGCTGGTACATAAATGCTTGACCTGCGACACCAAAGTACTGGTCTAAAGCTTTATATAGCTCACTAAGCCATTCGTCTCTTTCAAGTATAGCTTCTCCGCCAAGAGTTGAAATAGATACATTGAATGAAGGTACAAGTATTTTTCCTATTTCTTTAATTCCGTGTTCTATGCCGTAGACTACGTCGAGTGAGGACATTTCTTCAACTATTTTCTCAAAATTTTCTTTAACTTCAGTTATATCTAGTTGAGAAATCCAGTAAGCATACTCTTTTTCAAGAGGAGCTTCAATAACTCCGCTCAAGATGTTTATTTTATATTTAGCTAGAATCTGAACGATTTTCGAGAGAGCTCCAGGTTTATTGGCTAGTTTAACGGCTATGAATGTTATTTTTCTTCCTTTCTTCTTTTCGACGATGAAAGGATACGCCATACTATAGCTGGTCACGGTAGCCCCTTTAAATACTGTATGAAATTATATATGTTTATTTTTACGACAAACGAGAGGGCAGAAACCTTTATTAGGTTAGTTTAGTAGAGCCTAGCACAAGTCTAAGATGAAATATTTGATGATTCTAAGAGGTTATTGAAGCCTGTGGAATTGTGGTCACCTTAATCTGTCCTAAACCACCATGAGTTACTCTCGAGAGGCAAACAGTAGAATTTATTATTCTCTACATATAACTAGTTTTATGTTAGATGTAAGAGTAGTTGAAGAAAGTTTTAGCTCACATAAAAGAATAGAGATATTGGACTTTACTTCAAAGCTAGAGGAAGTTGTTAGAAAGTATGGTCTTAAAGAAGGAATAGTAATGGTATTCCTGCCTCATGCTACAGCAGCAGTTACAGCAAATGAAAATGAACCGGGTCTCATAGGAGACATCAAAGATGTTTTAACGAAAATAGCTCCGCCAGACGGATCTTTCCGCCATAATCTTATTGACGACAATGCACATGCGCATATACTTTCAGCTATAATGAAAGCATTTTATATTTTCCCTGTAAAGGAAGGAAGAGTCATTAGAGGCACCTGGCAAAACCTCTTTATAGTAGAGCTCGACGGGCCGAGGCACTACAGGAAAATAGTCTACGTACTACTAGGAAAATTCAGAAAAACTTAAGAAACTAGCAGAAATAATTACTATAGGGATGATTGCTTTTCGGGGAGCCTGAGGGCTTCCGATGAGGTAGCCCTTATCCCGCTGACCTTAAATAGGTTATTTTGTTTTCCCAAAGATCTTAAATACTGGGATAGCAAATATAATAGTGATGCAGTATCTTTCTCCTGTCGAGCCTATTCTGCCGTCTGCTTTTCTTAGAGAAGCAGTTAAAGAGGCTATAGATATTAATGAAGCTGAAATACCTGTAGTTGATGAAAATTCCCGCTACTTAGGTGTAGTAGATCTAAGACCCTTCTTTCTTCCGACAACAGATATTCTTGAGACGAGAGTCTCTAATGTCATGGTGAAGTATCCTACTATGGTTGAAGGTACTTTCTCTCCTGAAGACGCTATGCCTCTTATGGTTAATAGTGGAATTAGGGGTATTCCTATAGTTAGAGGAAAAGACGAGTATTTTGCTATGTTTTACCACAGAAATGCTCTTGAGTATTTAAAAGAAAAAGGATTTGGTAAGAATATTAAAATACACCAAGCTATGCGAACAGTTGTTCCTTGTGTTTCTAGTGATGATACTCTCGCTAAAGCAGCAGCTATAATGAGGAGACATAAAGTTTCAAGAGTTATTGTAGCTGAAGAGAAGAAAGGATTAGTTAAACCTCTAGGAGTTTTAACTAGAACAGATATTCTACGGATACTTTTTAAATATAGTAAAAGTAGAGCAAGTTTCGGCGAAGTTTCTGGCGAAAAATATAGGTTTCTTTCACGTAGAGTTCGTGACTTCATATCTCCTAACATAATTACTGTAAATCATGATGATTTTCTATCTGCTGCAGTGAAGCTAATGCTTGAAAATAATGTGAGAAGCCTGCCTGTAGTCAAAAATGGTGAGCTAGTAGGACTTATTGCCTCTACAGACATAATCAAGACGTATGTTCGATATATGACTCTCTACGCGAAAGCCAGAAGAGTATTTTATAAGATTCACACAAATGTAGAAGAACTTAAGCCTCGTATTGAAAGAATTATTCTCTCGAAAAGAATACCTCCTGGTGTTTCAATAGACGTGGAGTTCTATAAACGGCGAGGAAACTTATTTGAAGTTTACGTAAGGTTCCGTACATTCAACAAATTTGTAGTATATGGCGACACTGCTCACGGATTAGAAAAAGCTTTTAGAGCACTTAAAAAGGCTATCAATTACTGTAGGTCTCAGATATTTGAGATAAGGTAGGTGTAGCTACATTGTCCGAGAAAATATCTTTCGGTATAAGTGTACTAGACACTATAGTAAAAGAAGGCTACCCCAGAAAAAGTTTAGTGCTTTTAGTAGGTGAAGGAGGTATAGGAAAATCAGTGTTCTTAGTGCTTCTCGCAAAACATAGACTTAGTTTAAACGAGCCTGCACTTTATGTGTGCTTAGATAATGATCCCTCGTCAGTGGCCGAGACTTTTGAAAGCTTCGAAGTGAATGTAGATTATTACGTTAAAAAGGGCTTACTAGGGTTCATTGACTGCTACTCTTTTAGAATAAGCACAGTTTACAGAGAAAACTACAGCTATGTTCTGAAAGTAGCGGACCCAAGGGATTTAAACTACTTGTCGCAGGTAATAGTAGAAGCTGTAGCCGAGTTGTCTATGAATAATAGGGGCTGTGTTCTAATAGATTCTTTAAATGAAATATTCCTCTATAATGATCTTACAAGAGTATCAGATTTTTTGAAGGAAGTGAGATATGTTGTGGCTAGGCACTACGGAGCCTCTATTTTTGCGACAATACATGTTGGTTTAAGCAAATGGGAGGAGCTTAGATCTATGATAGAGCACTTAGCAGACGGTATTGTGGAATTTCGCTTAGAGCCTTCGCTTAGTGAAGCAGGTATTTGTATTAGACAAATAAGGGTAAAGAAAATGAGAGGAACACCCCACGATATGAATTGGTATAGCTTTACTATTACGAAAGAAGGTGTGGTTCCTCTGAAAGTAAAAATAAAATACAGCGAGGATAATAGTTCTAAAAGAGATGATGAGAAGGCTAAGCGCGGATAAATGAAGTAGCCGGTGCTCTCTGATCAAAATGCTGTATATTTGCTTTGATTTCTGAAAAAAGAGTAGGCCGAAGTTACATTAGAAATTGCTATGAGAAGAAGTAGTCTTAAATTTCTGCTAGAAAATGTCACTAACATGAGCAAGATAGAGGAATTCGCTCAAAAATACTTGTTTTCATTAAACTATTCCAAAGTAACTGAAAAAATAGTGGCTTTTATTAAAAGGTGTTTTGAGGAAGCAGGTGTAGAAAAAGCTGTAGTAGGTGTTAGCGGAGGAGTAGATTCTTCAACTACGTTGATGCTTACAGTAAAAGCACTAGGCTCTGAGAATGTAATAGCGCTGATAATGCCTCATGAAGGTATTACTCCTCAAGAAGACGTAGAAGATGCTAGAAGCATTGTAAAGAAAGTTGACGTGACATTCTACGAGATTGAAATCTCTAGAATAGCTAAAACTTTCAAGAAGTCGCTTAAAGAAAGAGGAATTGAGTTAGAGAAGAAAGCTTACGGAAATATTTTGGCCAGAACTAGAATGATTCTACTTTATGCTGTAGCTAACCAGCTTAATGGAATGGTTGTTGGAACAGGAGACAAAAGCGAAATACTGCTAGGCTACTTCACGAAGTACGGCGACGGCGGAGTCGACATACTGCCTATAGGATGTCTCTATAAAACGCAAGTAAGGCTTTTAGCAAAATACCTTGGTGTACCTGAGAAAATAGCATTTAAGCCCAGCAGCCCGCGCCTATGGCCCGGCCAGACGGCTGAAGGAGAACTGGGCTTCACTTATAGGGAAGTAGACCCTGTTCTCTATGCACTCTTCGAGTTAAAGTATCCTCCAGAAAAAGTAGTCGAAGAACTCGAAGTAGATCCTAGGCTCGTTAAACGGGTTTTAGAGCTACATAAAGGAAGCGAGCATAAAAGAAGACTCCCGCCAGTACCTTCTCTCTAGAATTTTCTGTAAACGATTTTTCGTAATAAGTTAACTATATCTTTATTTCAACTTAGTTGAGTATTGTGGACGAGGAGTATCTCAACTACTATAGGTGGCTTTACAGTATCTACAGCAGAAAGTTCAGTAACCCTGAGAAAGTTTTATCAGCTCATATAATGGAGTTTGTTGAGAAAGGGTATTCTTTAGAGGAAGCGTTAAAGGAACTATATAAAAGAGCTTACGTGAGTATTTATCTTCCTTCACTGAGCATAAGCGAGCTCCTTGAACTTTCTTGGAACAGACTTAAGAGAAATCCTGTTCTCTCAATTCCCGTTTTATTTAGTGAAGCAGCTCCGGCTCTTTCGACTTTAGCCGTATTGTTGATTATATTGGCTTTATTAACCTATTTCAGGCAAATAGGAGTGTTCAGTGAAATCATTAACGGGATCATGAGGGGAGAGTATGAGGTTTTTCTAAAGCCGGAAGTTCTCAATGCAATTCTAGTAGCGCTAGTACCCGTCGGCCTAGCTGTTATTGTCTTCTATACATTAGGTCAGTCTACATGTGCTTCATTTATCTATTCATTAGCAGAAGACTCTCTTAAGAGGGGGTATTGTAAGCTTGAAGAAATTTGGAGTAAAGCTGTAAAGAATTTACCGAGAGTTTTCATAGCAATTCTCATGAAAAACTTAGTTGTATACGTCATTCCGATATCTTGTTTCTTAGCCTTCATCTTCTTGGGCTTAAAGTACTTAGATATGCTTGCCTTAATTCTTTCTACTCTCATGTTTCTTTTCGCCATAATACTGTACATTATTGCAGCAGAGGTAGCTCTGATATATGTTGAACCCAGTATTGTAATAGGGTCGCGGGACGCTATTGAAGCATTTAAAGAAAGTATTTTGCTTGTGCGCCAGAATATTTCGAAGGCTCTCGGGTACTTTTTACTCCAAGTACTAGTGGGAATAATTATTGGAAGTATATCAGGAGCACTGAGCAATTTTCACATACTTTTCTCAGAAGCAGCGACACTTATTCTACTTCTCATAGTACGCCCTATTTTCGCGGTATGCTTGGCAGGAATATACATGTCTCTCACAGGGCGAGTATTCAATGCTACACGCTTAACTGAGCCGAAGCTACTGCTAGTAGCCGGTAAACTAATGGGAAGAGGGCTCAAAGAGCTAGTCGAATTAATGAAAAAACCTCGATGGATTGTAGCGGCGTCAGCTATTTTCTTGCTCGGAGCTGTAGGAGGCTTCGGTTTAGCTCAAATAGGTTTAAAAGAAATTCTTTCTCAAAGCGTAGGCTTAGGTAAAGGAAAAATATTTAAAGAGTACTTTGCGCTATCTATTTTCACTGACATTTTCTTCCACAACTGGAGAATTGCGGCATTTACTACAGTTTCAGGTATTTTTACTTACGCGGCACCGTTCTCTATAGCTCTCTTCAACGGCATGATTATTGGAGCTATAGCTGCAGTAATGCCTCTCTTAGACCTAGCAATAGGAATAATGCCTCACGGAATAATAGAGATACCAGGCTTTCTTCTGGCGACTGCAGCAGGACTACGGCTGGCATATAAAATGTATACAGGAGAGAATAGAGCAGAAGAAGTAAAGAAAGCGGCTTATGTGGCCTTAGGACTCATACCTATTTTCGCTACAGCGGCTTTCATTGAAGCTTTTGTGACGCCGCTCATAATAGACATCTACTTGAAGAGTTTTTGCTTATAGTACTTCCTAGCGTCCAAAATAAGTGTAGCTAAAGCAACTGTAGCAAGTATAATTGATAAAATAAGTGCTGCTCTTAGAACATCTTTATTTACGGGTTCTTCCTTAAGTATGTATTTACGGTAATGTATTAAAGTTTTTTTAAGAGCAATAGCATTTAGTTTAAGTACACTACTGAGCTCTTTTCCTGGAGTAGGATTGAAATACTCGTATATGTCTTTGAAAATCACTACTGAATCTTTTCTAAGTAAGTGTTTCTTATACCAGGAGTAGTCTGCGAAACGACCGTATATCTCTACAGTTATAGCGAGTATATGGTATTCGTAGAGCATGTAGTCCATGAATTCTCCGTAGCTCAAATATAGTTTAGAGGACTGAAGAATAGGATACTTTGTTACATTTGAGTACACGAGACAAATGTCTTTAAATAAGTCTTCGTCAGGAGGAGGGTCTCTAGTATAGCTCCAGGGATATAAAACTAATTTAGCTCCGCTGTGATAGCTTACTGCAAGTATTATACTGTACTTGTATTTTTCTATAAGCGAAATAAGCGCTCTTGTTTCAGGTTCGCTCAGAGGACTAGGACCTCTATACTGCAGAGAACTCTTAACTTTTATTCCTCTATCCCACATAAAGGGATAGTTTCTATTTAAGTCTACTCCACCAATCCAGTCTTCGTTAAGTTTACCGTCTCCATCGTCGTCTATTCCTTCAAACCATACATGGGACCCGCTCCTGTATAGAACTATACAATGGTCTCCATTAACGTCCTGTGGGGGGTCCTCGTCTATTAGACCGTCTCCATCGTCGTCTACTGGGCGACAGTTTTTTCTATGCCAAGGATTAATGAATGCTACTTCATATCCATCAGGATTTAGGAGAGGCACTATAATAAAGGAGTAGTGGTGGAGGAGTTTTCTAAAAGATTCATTTGTTAGAAGAAGCCACGCGAAATATAGTGGAAATTGCACAGAAACATGTTCTCTTCCATGGTGTCCTCCTACAATCAATATAATGGGCTTTCTACCTACATCACCCACCAAGATAGCGTAAATAGATCTATTCTGCCAGCTATGCCCTATAACTATAACTTTTGCTTCTTTAAACGAGTTAAAGTAGAGTACTATTTTTTCGAAGTTCTTATAGTGATAGTATTGTGAAAAGTCTACAGGCAAAGGAGCTACTGAAGGTATTAGAAGAGCAAGCACCGTAGCTAAGCAGGTAATTCTAGTTCTCCTGTTCAGTTTAGGGAACACAGTAGCAGATAAGAGCAGAGCTTAGATATTTTTACCTGTACCACTAGTAATAGTCAGATGCCAAGAATTCTAGACACACAGTTCACAGAGAAGCTCTTCGAAAAAGCAGAGAAATTAATAGAAGAAGGTAGAATATGCCAAGTCAGCAAGTATATGTTCTATGTCATAGGTTTTCACGGAAAGTACTTTGTAAGTGTATCAGAGCAGGGAATTAAATGCAATTGTGAAGGCTTCAAAAGAAGACGAGTGTGTTCACATGCAGTAGCAGTGCTTCTCTACTTACTTAGAGAAGATTATAAAGAGAAACTAAGTCAGGCTCTACGCAAGAGACTTGAAGAAAGCTTAGAGTTAGTAAAGCGTGGAGCAGTTCCCTAATACTAAAGAATATATCGGCTAAAAGAATGATATTGACATGACCGAGATCTGTTCCCGCTCCATACTTGTAGAGAAGTATAGGAGTATAGTAGATAATCAGAGAGGACATTCGTTAGTTCTTGACCTACCTAGAGAACAGGAAGGAGACGATAC